>CAKZKQ010000154.1 GCA_937123825.1 uncultured Pseudomonadota bacterium | reverse complement strand
GGGCCGGCAAGACGTTGGTCAACGCCAGCGTCAACGGCACCGCGATGGCCGAGGCGATGATCACCATCGGCAACAAGACCAGCGGCAACATCACGTAGTAAATCGGGTCGGCGTGGAAGAGCACCCCCGCCGCCAAAAAGACCGGCAACCCAAAAATCAACGGCATCCAGCCCGACAATGCCGCCGTCTCCAAAAGCCGACTGGTGTAGAAGGCGTTGGGCGGAATCGGCCTGCTCATCAACAACTGGAGGTCGTCCGAGAGGTAAAAGGTCGAAAAACAGGTGATGACGTTTGAAAAGAGCAACAAGCTGAAGATCACCAACAAGGACAGGTCCAGGATCTTGGTCACCAACAACTCACCGATCGGCTCCACCGTCAGGCACTTGGCCAAAAACCAATGCGCGCCGCCGTAAACCGCCGCCCAGACCAAGACCCCAAAGACCACAAAGATCAGCGCCTTGCCCGGCCCGATCTCCGAAGACTTCGGGGCGTTGAGCATCATGCGCCACTTGGGCCACAACAAATGCCTGATCATCCCTCCATGTCCTCCGTGGCCAGATCCCGAATTCGGGACTCGTCGCGCATCTCCTGCTCCTCGCTGGTGATCTGCAAGAAGATCTCCTCCAACCGCCCCTGCGGCTGACCCACCATCTGCTGAAACTCACCCAGTGTCCCCAGATTCACCATCTCGCCGTGGTGCATGATCGCAATCCGGTCGCAAAGCTCTTCGGCCACGTCGAGCGAGTGGGTGCTCAAAAAGACCGTCATCCCCGCGTCGTTGCAGATCTGGCGGAAGATCTTCTTGATCAAGCGCGCCCCGCGCGGATCCAGACCCACCATCGGCTCATCGACCACCAGGAGCCTGGGCTGGGGCAGCAAGGCCCCGGCCATCACCAGGCGCTGCTTCATGCCGTGGCTGAAGTTCTCAATCAGGCTCCCACCCCAACGCTCCAAGGCAAAGAGCGCCAGCAACTCATCGATCCGCCGTGCGCAGCGCCGACGATCCATGCTGTGCAAACCCCCCACAAAGCGCAAAAACTCTACCGCTGTGAGCTTCTCGTAGATGTAGGGCCGGTCCGGAATGAACCCCAGCTTGCCCTTGGCCCCAATGGGATCGTCGGCCATTGAGTGACCACAGATGCGGATCTGACCCCCGGTGGGCTGAAGCTGCCCCGTGATCATCCGCAGGCTGGTCGTCTTGCCCGCCCCGTTTGGCCCCAAAAAACCAAAGACTTCGCCGGGCATCACCCGCAAATCCAAACCCTTGACCGCCTTAAAGTCCCCGTAGGTCTTGTGGAGTCCCACCGTCTCCACCATCGGTACCGTCGCATCGCTCACAGGCCCTGGCTCCTTGCTCGACCACGCGCCCCCGCGCGGCCCTCAACGTGATTTATGCTTGTATGTGCGTTTCTCTTGTGTGCCTTCGAATGGCATCCGGCGCCACCCGCCCCAGGCGGCCCTCAGCTTCGCCGCCGACGGCCACCCCAGCCCGCCCCCGCACGGGGATCAGTAAAGCGGCTCCAGCGCCAGCTGCCCGATGACGCGGAACATCTCGACCTGCTCGCTCAGACCCCCGGTGACAAAGCGCACATGGCCGATGTCCGCCGGAAACTGCCCAAAGGTCGGGTCCACGGCGATCCAACCCCCCGCCCAGATCTCAACCCAGGCGTGGTAGAAGAACCGCCCCCGGTCAGGCAGGTAGGCGATCCCCACCGCAGGCCTGGCCGGGATGCCCACCGAGCGCATCATGGCCACCGCCAGCGTCGTGTGCTCGTTGCAGTCGCCCTGGAGGTTGTCGAGGGTCTCAAGGGCGCTGGGCACACCGATGACGCTGCGCTTGTCGACCTCGTCGTAGACCCACTTGGAGATCTTGCGCGAGGCGTCCAAAATCTTCAGTGGCCCGGTCTCGTTGGGCATCGCGCCCAGCAAACGCAGCGTCCGCGAGCGGATCCGCTCGTTGTCCGACTGGATCATCGGCTCGGCCTTGACCGAGGCCGCAAGCTCCTTGGCCAACTCCGGGTCGTTCGGCACCGCCGCGCTGGGGTCCCCAAGTTGTCCAATGGTCCAATCCTGACCCTCAAGGGCCTCGATGGACATCGTCAACACCCCCGACTGCTCATCCTCGGCCGGCGCCCAACTCTGACGCCCCCCGTCCATCTTCAAACCCTTGAAGCTCAAGCCCTTCAGGCGCACCTTGACCCGCTTGCTGGCAATGGGGAAGACCTTGCCGATGGGCTTGACCGACACCGCGTCGATCACGTCCTCCGCCGGAGAGACCGTGCCCGAGACCACCCCGTAACGCGCCTCAACCCCGGCCTCGCGCACGCCTTGCAGGCCCATCGGCAGGTCCTCCTGCAAGACCTCCCCGATGTCGTTGAGCCAGACCTGCATCCGGATGCCGTCCATCTCCTGGGTGAAGACGTGGGCGTTGATGACCTGCTCCATGATCATGATCTCTTCGCGGCCCTTGTAGGTAAAGACCAGGCGCCGCTCGGTCATCGACCCCGGATCAAAGAACGACATCGAGGTGCGGTCGCCTTCCTTCATCTCGCCGCGTAGCAGCAAGGGCTTAAGCGAGTGGTTGAGCCGGGGCGGCTCCTTGAGGGTGACCTTCTGGGTCTGCACGTCGCCGCCCGAGTCGATCTCAAGGGTGACCTCGTTGCCGTTGACGCGGCCACGCATGAGCATGTCCGCCGGGCCAGACTTGATGTTGAGGTCAAAGCGCTCCAGGGTCATGCTCTTGTCCAGCACGGCCTTGGTCTTGGTGGCGATCTTTTGCCGGGTGCGCATGACCGTCAGGTGCAGGACCATGTCGCTGTCCATGTGGTACTTGTCGCCCTCGCGCCATTTTTTCAGCTTGATGTACCCGACCTTCTGGTCCTTGAGGTAGATCCCCTGCCATTCAATCCCATCTCGCCAGCCATTCTTGCGGTCCTCCTCGGTCAACTCGAGTTGTTCCACATCGGCCAACCCTTCTTCGGGCGCTGTGACGGCGTAGCCAATCCAGGCCAGCCACATCAGGACGGTCGCGATGCCAAGGATGTCAAAGAGACGCAGGCGCATAAGCCCTCGCTTGTGGTCAGATGCTGATTGACAGCGGAGGCCATCGACAGGCACAAAGATGCCAGGTCCATCCACTGGTCAGTGATTGCTGTTAAGACAAAAGAGCCCACCCCATTATGGGGACAATCGCGCTGGGGGTGAAGAAGGAAATCATGAACGATCAATCCTCAGGAAACACCCGCTTTGTTCTTCGTCTGCCAGGCTTTCGGATTGAAATGTCCGGTCAGAAACACTTTGTTGAAGAGCTTTACCGCACCATCAACCGCGACTTTACGCCGTTGATCGAGGCGGCTGCGCGCGGCGAGATCAGCAACGCCCAGACCACCCAACCGCACGACGACCCTGAGGCCTCGCGCCGCAGCGGTTACGCCTGGCTCTATCTGTGCACGGCCTACTTTAACAAGGTCTATGTCATGGAGAATTCTCGCCTGGAGGCCAGCATCCTGGGCCGCTTTGTGGACTTTGAGCGCATCCGTCGTGTGTACGTCGACCACGAAAACTCCCCGCTGCTGACTGGCATGAACGACGCCGACCGGACCCTCTTTGCCGAGTTCACCGAAGAGGGCAGGGCAGCGCTGCGTGGCTTCAAGAAGAAGTCCGGCGGCTGATAAAGTCCCTGCCGCAACAGATTTTTTGCCCTCCAGGACCCGAACAATCTGTTCCAGACCGAGTACCGTTTAAAAAGAGCCTTGCAAGGACGAGAAATTGCAGTCCAGGTCGAGGAGGAGAGCACAGACGAACCGGGGGTTCGTCGAGCATCGACGACGATGAGATGGGCTGTGAGAGCCGTCATTGCTGGCTCGTTTTAAGCGGGACTCGGTCTAGACGGCTTCAGCAAACCCTGTGGTGTGGAGTCGAGGTCAGGCGTGCATGGGTGCGGGAATCACCCTTCAATGCCTTCGTCTGGGATGTCGTTGTTGTCGTCATCGTCGTCATCGTCGTCATCATCATCGTCGTCGTCGTCGTCATCGTCGTCATCTTCCCAATCATCTTCGCGATCGTCGCAGTCGATGTCGGGAAGGAGATCTTCGATGCCGTCGGTGATCTTCAGATCGATTTCGTCTTCGGCGGCGGAGACGGGGTCGATGTCAAGGAACTCGTCGTCTTCTTCGCAGAAGGCGTCTTCTTCGACAAACATGACGTGGTAGCCTGGGTCCAGATAGTCATCCCCGAAGATGTCGGTGCCATTGGGTGTAAAGACCACCAGGTGACGGTCGGCGCCGCCGAGCATGGGCTCGGTCTCGCGGTCCCAGCGGCCGTTTTCATTGGAGTCGCCGTAGAGCAGGACCAACGCCACAAGCGCCTCCGCGTCGGGGTCTTTGGCCAGGCTGGCCGGCGGCGGGTTGAAAATTGAGATGGTGTAGCGCGCGGGCAGCGCACTGCGGACCACGGCGCCCTGCTCGGCCACAAAGTCTTCGCCTTCGGCCAGATCCTCGATGTTCTCGGAGATCTCGGTCACCCAGAAGAGCGCCACGCGCATCGTGCCAGAGGCCGTCAGCGCCTCTTCGGTCTCACCAAAGACGTTGCCCTTGAGCTGCACCATGGGCTCACCGCGATACCCGCCGTCGATCAACGGATCCCCGCAGCCGCTCCACGCCAGCAGACCGGCCATCGCCACAACACTCAACATCAGATTGCGCATCCCAACCTCCGCGTGCGGCCTGCCCCACAAGGACACGGCCGCGCCACACAGCCTCAAGGAAGATAAAACGTCACGCCCAACATGCTAGAGGGCACCAGCTCGGCCCCCAACGAAACCTTGCCGCTCTGGCTGTCTTCAAAGCGGCCCATGTAGGCATCGGCGGCGCCTTCAAGCCAGAGCGTCATCCAGGGCGCTGGCGCCCACCCCACGGTCAGCAGCGCGCCGCCTCGGGCGGTGAAGGCGTTGCGCACCGGCGCCACACCATCGGTCACAAAGGATTGCCGCGCCCAGTCTCCACCGGCGCGCACGCCAAACCCTGCCGTCAGGCTCCAAAAGTCAAAGAGCTTCAACACCGACAAATCCGCCCCCAACACGTCCTGCTGAAGCTCCAGCGAGGGGTTGGTGGACGAGGACCGACCATAGCGCATGCGCAAGCGCAGCGTCAGCGGATCCAAATCCACCGACGCCCCCACAACACCCGCCAGGAGCACCCCGGTCTGGGGCTGGATGGAGTCGCTGACCTCGGCGCCCACGGTCAAGCTCCACGCCGACACGTCCTGGGGCGCCAGCCCCTTGCGGGCGATGGCCCCGTAGGGCACCGGGCTCATCTGATCGAGCCCCAACGACGCCGTCTGACCCTGCGCGATGCGCACGCTGCCCTCAAAGACCTTGTTGGCCACCCGGCGGCGCACCAGATAGCGCCCCACCGCCAGCGACATCTCGGCGCCGGGCTCGGCAGAGACCTCCGCCACCAACGCCCCATCCTCACCACCCTCAAAGAAGACGTAACTGCCGCCGCTCTCAAGCTTCAGACGCCCCAAGCCTCGCACGGGCTGGTCAAGCCGGGTCAGCACCAGGTCTTCGCGGCCGCTGAGCCGGAAGGCGTAGGTGGGGTGCTGGATGGAGGCGGCGCGGCTGGTGGCGCGCAGCGTCTCGACGTAGGCGTAGCGGTAGGCCTCGGTCAGGGTGACGCGCTGATCGCCCGAGACGTCGGCGGCGCCCAACAGACCGGCCACAAAGTGGTGGGTGAAGAAGCTGCCCTTGAGGCGCTCGGACTCCAGGGCGTCCTCGTGGGCCGCCGAGCTGGTGATGATCGCCATGCCTTCGCCGTCCAGGCGGCCATCGGCGTCGATCTGAAAGGGCGCCACGGGACGCGCACCTTTGACGCGGGTCATCTCACCGCTGCGGCAGGCGTCGATGACCATGACGCGCATTTTGGCCGGGGAGCGCGACAGCAGCGCCCGCACGCGGTCAAAGTCCAGCAAGGTGCCGCCCAGGTGCATCGCGCCGGCGTCGGCGTGGCCGCTGTAGAAGACAAAGAGCAGGCTCTCGTCGTTTCCAGCGGCCTTGTCGTCGGCTTCGATGCGGGTGTTGATCTGATTCAGGACGCGCTCGACCGAAGCCGCCTCGGGGTTGCGCAACACAATCATGTTTTCAGCCAGCACGCCGCCAAGCCGCCCCAACACGTCGGCCATCCGCTCGGCATCGCTGACGGCGTAGAGCAGCGGCGCGTCGTCGGGCTCGCCCTGGTTGGCGCCGATGACCACGGCGTAACGCCGCACCTCGGCCTCGGCCTGCGACGGCCCCAGCAACGTCCCCAGCGCCCAGACGCCGAGCGTCAAACACAACAACCCCCAACACCGCCACTGGGCGACGCGGGGGAACTGGGCTACACGGCACAATGGGCTCTCCATGGCGCTCCTCACTTCGGGGCGGTCTTGCGCAGCGTGATCTCGCGTTGGGTGCACCCTTCGCGCAGGGTATCGAGCCTGCCCTGAAGGTCGCTGCGGACGCTGGCGCCTTCAAGAGGAGGTTGAATCTGAGAGAACTCGAACGCTTCGGGGCACATCAGCGCCACAATGTGTTCGCTGCCCAGCACGTTGTCCAACTCCATGGCCTGACCCAGGGTCTCCCACTGACCAGGCGTTTGGATCTGGGCGCTGCGCCCGGACTGAGGATAACACAGGTATCCGCTGCCACGTTCATCGCGACCCACAATCATGATGTGTTGTGACTCTTCGGCCAGCACCCGAAACCCAATCTTGTCGCCGGGGTGGACTTCGTCCTGGGGCGACACAAGCTGGGCGCCGTCGGGCTTCTGAACGTAGACCTTGAAGCCCAGCTTGCCGCCGGACTTGACCCGCACCACATCGGGCCCCTGCTCTTCCGTTGCGCCGGGGGTTCCAGGGGCTGGTCTAAACCACCACACGGCCAGCACCACGGCGGCGATGGCGGCGGCAGCGCTCATCCAGCGGCCCACAGCGGCGCCGCGAACGCGGCGGTTGGCAGGGCGGTGGGGCAAAGAGGCCTGGGAGGCGGCTTCAGACTCGGGCATGCGCTCAAGCCAACCGGGCATCGAAGAGGAGACCAGGGCGGCGTCAAAGGCCCGCAGGCGCTCGACGTACTGGCGGCATTGCTCACACTCTTCAAGGTGGGCCTCGACCTCAAGGCGCTCGGCCTCTTCAAGTTCGCCAGCCAGATAGAGGTTGGCGCGCCATTCGCTTAGATGTTCGTGCTTAGTCAAAACCTCACCCCCTCTTTTGAAGCTTGAGGGCCTCAGTGCGCAACGCTTCAAGGCGGTTGCCGACGGTGCGTCTGGAGACGCCAAGGACCTTGGCGATCTCCTGGTGCGACATGCCGTCGCCGTAGTGGTAGATGCCGACGGTGACCAACTCCGGGGGCAACTGTCGCCAAAGCTGGCTGAGCATCGAGGCGGCCTCCTGCCCAGCGGCCTGCCCCTCGGTGGGCGGGGTCAGGGCCTGTTGATGGGCCAGCCAAAGCTCTTGTCGTCGGTTGATCTTGTAGAGGCGTTTCAAACAGAAGTTGGTGGTCACCCGGTAAAGCCAGGTCGAGGGAGCAGACTCGCCGCGGAAGGACTCGAACTGACCAAAGACGTGGAGGAAAACCTCGTGCATCATGTCTTCGGCCTCGCTGCCGCTGAAGAAGCGGCAGCAGCGTCGGTAGACCATGGGCGCATACTTTTGGTAGAGCGCGGCCATATCCTGTTTGGAGGCGCGCCTGGCTCCCTGGACCCGACTACCCATCATTCACCGCCTTCGTCGCTGTCCTCATCGTCCTCGCCATCTTCTTCTTCGCCGTCTTCGTCCTCTACGTCGTCCTCTTCGTCGTCGTCATCTTCACCGTCTTCGTCATCATCGTCATCTTCTTCGTCGTCGTCGTCTTCACCCTCCTCGTCATCATCATCATCATCGTCATCGTCATCATCGTCGCCGCCGTCGTCGTCACCGTCTTCATCGTCGTCGTCGTCGTCGTCTTCGTCATCGCCCTCGACCACAAAGAGCCAGGAGCAAGCGCCGCCGCCGATGTCCTCAACCTCATCCCACTCACCGCAAGCCAGCGCCGAAATCTCTTCGCTGCAAGCGTCCACGTCGTCCTGGGTGATGGCGATCCGACCTTCGTTGTAGTTCTGCTCAAAGGCCTGCTGACCTTGCTCACAGGTGGTGGTCATGACCACGACGCAGGACTCGACATCGACAAACGCGCGCTCATCGTCATCATCATCGTCGTCATCGTCATCGTCATCGTCATCGTCGTCATCGTCATCGTCGTCGTCATCATCGTCATCATCGTCATCGTCGTCATCGTCGTCTTCGTCGTCTTCGTCGTCTTCGTCGTCTTCGTCATCATCATCTTCTTCTTCGTCGTCGTCGTCTTCACCCTCTTCGTCGTCTTCGTCTTCGAGGTCGTCGTCTTCTTCACCGTCCTCATCATCTTCGAGGTCGTCGTCGCCCTCTTCGTCGTCGTCCTCGTCGTCTTCATCGTCTTCGAGGTCGTCGTCATCATCATCGTCGTCGCCTTCAAAGTCGTCGTCTTCGCCTTCGAAGTCATCATCTTCGCCTTCGAAGTCGTCGTCATCCTCCTCATCACCCTCTTCGCAGGTGAACTCCCCTTCACAGAAGGCGATGACAGCGCTCTGGCACTGCTCCTGGAAGTCCTGGATGGCTTCAGAGGTCGTTTTGACAGGCGCAGGCTGGACCGGTTCCTGGACACACGCGTTGGCCAGCAAGAGGGAGAGTCCGGCGATGCAGACAATGGCAGTTTTATTGAGGTTGGTTTTCATCAGTGACTCCGTCAGAAAATGGTCTGGTCCGTGTTTATTGGCCCCAGGGGGCATCAAAAGGCGGTGCGAGCAGGCGGCGCGTCCTTTGGCGCCTATGTGGGCTCGCTGATTCCACCTTTTGTCGGCAGGAACGCCCCCTCATTGCGTTCTCACAGGCTTTGACCCATCCACCGACGCAGATGGGCAACAAAAAACCAAAAACCGACCATTTTCCTCCAAAGAAGCTCACCGACCCTGCCAGTGACGGGCTTGCTCGGCCAACTTTCGCACGCGATCCTGAACGGCGCGGTTAAAACTGCCCTCTTCAAAGAGCCCATCTTCACCCATTTTGCCCGGCGTCATCCCCGTCAGCAGACCCAACGCCTGATCGACGGTCTCCACCGCGTAGATCGCAAACTTGCCCTCCTGGGCTGCCTGCGCCACATCCGGGCGCAACATCAGGTGATGGACGTTGGCCACCGGGATGATGACTCCCTGCTTGCCCGTCAAACCCCGGTGGGCGCAAAGATCAAAGAACCCTTCGATCTTGTCGTTGACCCCGCCGATGGCCTGAATCTGACCAAATTGGTTCATCGAGCCCGTCAAACCCATGTCCTGGCGCAGCGGCACGCCCGCCAGCGCCGAGAGCAGCGCGCAAGTCTCGGCCATCGTGGCGCTGTCGCCGTCCACACCGCCGTAAGACTGCTCCATGACGATCCTGGCCCCCAACGAGAGCGGCACGTCGCTGGCGTAGCGCGACCCCAAAAAGCCCGTCAGGATCATGATCCCCTTGGTGTGCAGCGGCCCACCCAGGCGCACCTCACGCTCAATGTCGACCACCTCGCCCTTACCCAGGCGGACCGTGGCCGTGATGCGGTTGGGGCGCCCAAAGGAGACCTGACCAAAGAGCAGGACCGACAGGCCGTTGACCTGACCCACGACCCCGCCGTCGGTGTCAATCAGGGTGACGTTCTGGGCCATGTCCTCCTGGATGTGCTCTTGGACCCGGCTGTGGCGCTGGCGCTTGGCGTCCAACGCCCGCTGGATGTGCTCCTGGCCGATGACCTCCTGGGACGACTCACGGGCCCAGAAATCGGCCTCGCGCAGCAGGTCCGAGGTGCTCTGGATGTGGATGGAGAGCTTTTCGTTGTCCTGGGCGTTGCGCACCACATGGTCGATGACCTGCGCCACCGCCGCGCGGTTCAACGGCATCAACTCGCTCTTGCGCGCCAGCGTGGCGATCAGCCGCGCGTAGAGCGTGACGTTCTGGGCGGTCCTGGGCATCGTCGAGTTGAAGTCCGCCGCCACCTTGAAGAGCTGGTCAAAGTCCGGGTCCTGCGCCGAGAGCGAGTCATAAATGTGCCGCTCACCGATCAGCACCACCTTGATGTCCAACGGGATCGGCTCAGGCTCGATGGTCACTGTCGTGGCCCGGTCCAGAAGTTGATCCACCGACCGCGTGCGGATCTCACCGGCCCGCAGCGCGCCCTTGAGCTGCTGCCAGGCGTGGGGCTGGTTGAGGAGCTTGAGCGCGTCGAGGATCAAATACCCTCCGTTGGCCATGTGCAGCGCCCCACCACGGATGAGCGAAAAATCCGTCATCAACGCGCCCATGCGCACGTGATGCTCCACCCGACCAATCAGGTTGTAGACCGTCGGCTGGTCCTCGTAGACCACCGGCGCCCCCTGGTGCCCTTCATGATCGACCAGGACATTGACCTGATAGCGCCGCTCAAGGCCCTGCGCCCCATCGCCACCGCCGCGCTGGGGATGCTGGGGGCCGTCCTCCTCGCCGGTCGCCTCGGCAAGGCGCGCGGCGTGCTGGATCACGTCTTCGGCCACGGCCTTGAGGTACTCCAGAACCTGGGGCGCCTCGGCGTATTTTTGCATGACCTCGGCCACCAGATGCCCGATCGCCTCGGCCGCCACCGCCTCGTTCAACTCCCGCACCTGCGCGCGGTGCTCTCGCTCCCACTGAGGCTCCTGTTGGAGGGCCTCGGCGAGCTGCTCGCGGTACTTCTCCATGGCCTTTTCGTAGACTTGGCGCTCTTCGGCGGGCAGCGCCTCAAAGGCGTCCGGCGTCATGACTTCGCCCTCGTCCATCGGCGCCAGCGCCAGGCCGCCTGGCGAGCGCAAGATGGCGATGTTTTCTTCGGCGGCGACGGCTTCGATCTCTGTGATGACCGAGCGCTGGCGCTCTTTGAGGAACGATCCCAGGGCGGCCTGACGCTCGCGGTAGTCTTCGCCGTCGAAGGCTGCGGCGAGCGCCGATTTGACCTCTTCGATCCACTGCTCCATGACCTCGCGCAGGACCGCGCCCTGGCCGCTGGGCATCTCCAGGGCCATGGGTTGGTGGGGGGTCTTGAAGTTGTGCACGTAGCACCAGTCCGAAGGCGCCGGGCGGTCGGCGGCGATCTTCTCCAGAAACTGACGCACCACGTAGTGCTTGCCCATGCCGGTGGGGCCGAGCGCAAAGAGGTTGTAGCCCTTGTGGGGCATCCGAACCCCAAACGAGAGCGCCTGGGCGGCGCGGGCCTGACCGATGGCCTCGGTCAACTCTTCGAGTTCGGCGGTGGTGTCAAAGTCAAATTGCTGGGGGTCGCACACGCGCCGCAGCGCTTCGGGCTTGAGGGGTTCCATCAAGGTCAAACCTCGCATTGTGGGGGAAAAGGGGCCGATACACCGAGTTTCATTGCTCCAGGATTTGCTGGCGAGAGCATACCAGATTGGGAAAGGATGCCCTATGATGTTGCATCACTTGTGATGGGTTACTGAAGCCATGTCTGGCGACGCTGCCTTTGGGGATGCTCTTGAGTCAGAAAACACTGCGCATCTACTACATTGTCCACCCCAACGGCTGGCGCACCGGGATTCTGATGCGGACCTGGAGCGCGGGCTGCTTCTTTATGCCACAGCGCTCGGCCTACGGCGCCAGCGAGGAGGACGTTGAGCGCGCGCTCGAAGACACCCTTCAGGAGATGGAGGTCCGCGGCCAGGACGACCCCGACCGATACCTGTGGAGCGAGGATTTTGGCGTTCGGCAGGTCTCGCTGGAGATCCACCCTCAGGCGCTCATCAAAAACCGCGCCGTGGTTGGCGCCAGGCACATCCCGCTGAAGCTCTTTTATGCCTGGAGCAAGGTCGCCGAGCGCGCCTACCGGGTGGCCCTGCCCCGCTTTGAGTGGGACGTCATCCTGGAAGACCTCTCATTGGCCCCCGAGGTCCTTGGCAACGCCATCAGCGCCGCCTTGTTGGGCGAAAACCCCCGCTGGGTCTACGAATTTCAAAGCGGCGCCCAGGAGTACGTCAAGGAGTGGAGCCCGTCGTGGCTGCGCCGGCGACACAAAGACGTCCGCGCCAGCCTCCACGTCGATGACAACCGCATGGAGACCATGGAGGCCGTGGCCGAGCAGTGGGTCGACAAGGCCATGCGCCGCAAGCTCCCCGTGGCGGTCGGTCCCATGGCCCACAGGGAAGAGGTCATGGCCATGCTGGAGCGCGAGACGCCGACTTCGCTGCTCCTGGTCGGCCCTCCGGGCGTGGGCAAGACCACCTGGGTGCAGCGCCTGGCCGGGTTGCTGGCCCAGCGCCGCCGCGCCCTCGACAAGGACCACCACGTCCCCAGAATCTGGGCCACCTCGGCCACCCAGATCATCTCGGGTCAGGTCTACCTGGGCATGTGGCAGGAGCGCTGCCTGAAGATGCGCCGCGAGCTGGAGTACGAGGGCGACTATCTCTTTGTGGACCACCTGGGGCCCTTGCTGCGCGAACAACCCGGCGGCGCCTCCATCGCCGACATGTTCACCCAGGCCGTCCAGCGCGGCAGCATGAGCCTCATCGCCGAGTGCACCCCGTCCGAACTCCAGCGCGCCCAGCAGCAGGCCCCAGGTTTGCTGGACAACTTTCACATTCTGCGCCTTGAAGAGCCCTCCCAGAGCGCCACCTGCGTCTTGCTGGGCCTCTACCAGCGGCGCCGAGGCCACACCGCCATGCTCCACCCGCAGGGCATGGGGCGATTGGTGCGGCACCTGGACGCCTTTGCCCGCGACCAGCGCTTTCCGGGCAAGGGGATGCGCTTTCTGGACTGGCTCCAGCAGACCGATGGCCAAAAAAAGAGCCGCCCCAAGCTCCTCTACCCCAAAGACGTCTCGGCGGCCTACGCCCGATACTCGGGGCTGCCGGCGGAGTTGATCTCGGACGAGCACCCCAGCAGCGTCGAGGCGCTGACCGAGCGGCTGGAGAAGGCCATCATCGGCCAGCCCGGCGCCTGCCACGCCTGCGCTCAGGTCCTGGCGCGCTTCAAGGCCGGGCTCAACAACCCCCAGCGCCCCTGCGGCAGCCTCTTCTTTGTGGGCCCCACCGGCGTGGGCAAGACCGAGTTGACGCGGCAACTGGCGCGGCTGATGTTTGGCGACGCCAAGCGCCTGATCCGCCTGGACATGAGCGAATACATGGTCCCCGGCGCCGCCGCCCGAATGATGGCCGTCGGCCCCGGCGTGCGCAGTCTGGCCGAGCGCGTCCGCCAGGAGCCGCTGAGCTTGATCCTGCTCGACGAGATCGAAAAGGCCCACCCCGAGGTTTTTGATCTGCTCCTGGGGGTGCTTGGCGAGGGGCGGATGACCGACTCGTTGGGCCGTTTGGTGGATTTTCGCATGGCGTTGATCGTCATGACCTCCAACCTTGGCGCGGCGCAGTCGGCGCCCAGCGGCTTTGGCCAGCGCACGCCCCCCACCCCCATGCGCCAACTCCAACAGCACTTTCGCCCCGAGTTCACCGCCCGCATCGACCGTGTGGTCCCCTTTGACCACCTCACGTCCAACGACGTGGTCAAGATCGTGGACCTGGAACTGGCCAAAGCCGCCGCCAGAACCGGCCTCAAACGGCGCCAACTCCAGCTCAAGGTCAGCCCCGAAGCTCGCCAGACGCTTGCCACCCGGGGCTACGACCCCACCTACGGCGCCAGACCCCTCAAACGCGTCATCGAAGACGACGTCATGACCCCGCTGGCTGTCCTCATGGCGCGCCAGCCCAGCCTGCGCCAGCGCACCATCCACGTCACCACAGAACCCAACGGCACCCTCTCACTGGCCAGCGTCTGACCTCTGCTCACGGTCGTCGTTGTGGCAGTTGGCAAAGAAGGTGGTGGTGGCGGGCCAGTCGGAGAAGACGCCCCGGACGTTCAAGTCTCGGTAGAGGACTTCCAGAAGGAGGTAGACGTCGCCCTCGGTTTGGATGGCGTCGCCCAGGGTTTGGAAGTACCAGTTGGTCCCCTGGGTCTTTGAGGGCTGACCGGAGCGCTCCAGGCTCCACGCGATCAGGTCCAGGCCTGCGTCTTTTGCGGCAAGCCCGTAGGCGGAGGGCTGGATGGTGCCCTGGTGGTTTTTGACCAGCATCCACAGCGGCGGCGCGAGGGTACGCACGCCTTCTTGGCGCAGCTTGGCCATGCTGGGGGTCCAGGTGGCGGGGTTTTCGGGGTCAAAGCCCTCTTGTTGGGTGCGTCCATCAAGCAAAATGGCGGTTTTGCCGTAGGCCGGGTGGTGTTTGAGCCAGTGTTTGACGTCGGCCAGCGAAAAGGACTGCACAAAGACGTCTTGGGGCGAGACGCTGGCGGCTTTGAGTTCGTCGATGAGCTGGGAGGCGTAGTCTTGCTGGCTGTATTGGCCCTCAAAGGGCATGGGGACCATGGGGGCTTTGAGTTCGGGGGTCATCTGGACCCCGAGTTCCTGGAAGAGGGTCACGCTCTCTTTGTGGGAGAGCACGGTGCCGCAGACGGCGTAGAGGTCGGTGCGCCAGTCTGGGGTGCCCTTCATGTAGGCTTCAACGGTGGTGGCGGTGGGGTCGGCGGCGTCCATTTTGCCGCAGAGGCTCTTGAACTCCTGGAGAGTGATGTCGCTGGTGCAGCATTTGGCCGAGGCCGGTGTGTTGGTGGCCGGGTCTGCGGGCGAGAAGGGCTCGGTGCACTTGGCGGCCAGCTCTGGGCGCTGGAGGATGTCGGTGGTGGTGTGGAGGTCACATTGGCTGTGGCGGCAGACCAACTCCCGGTCGGCGGTGAAGGCCACGTCGCACTCGATGACCCCGGCCCCCATCCGCGCTGCGGCCCGGTAGGACTCCTCGGTGTGCTCGGGGAACTGCATGGGCGCGCCTCGGTGGCCGATGGAGAACGGCGAGGGCTCAAAAGGGCCTTCACAGGCTTCCAGGCGGTCGCGCAGCGGGCCGGGCGTCATCTGCTCGACCAGAAAGAAGGGTCTGGGGCCGAGGTGGACCGGTTTTGCGGAGCGCTCCGGCTGTGACGGCGCCGCAGGCACCTTGTCCACGGGCGGTTGGGAGGCACAACTGGTCGCCAGCGTGACAAACAACACAAGAAACATTCGCATGATGACCACCTCTTGCCTTGCTCTGGGCAACGCAGCAAAGCATCCGAACCAGCCGCTTTGACTTCTGCCGGACAAAGCGCTCGCGGCCCCAATGCTCAAATTCAGAAACTGGCGCTGTGTATAACGTTGGCGTGCTGTGGAAAGCCAGACAGGGTCTGATTTCAATGCGTTGCGAACCCCGCTCACACTGTGATATTGTTCAGCGCTCAAAAATAAGGTGAGTTCTGGGCTTTGAACGCTCGCCGGTCGATTTCACAGTCGCACATGACCCTCGTACCCTCACGCAGAGATTCACATGAGTTACACCCTAGCAATCACAGACTTCAGGCTGCCCGATGACTTTGACGAGGCCCATGAACAGGTCAACCCCTTGCTGCATCAGTCGGTGGATGAGGTCGCCCCGGTTTTTGTCGAGTTTCACAAGCGGGTGACGGCCGTCTACCCGTGCATCTGTGATTTGCCCGATGATCTGCTTGATGACGGCGTTTGGTCGGACGGGCCTTTGATCAACAACTTCAAGGTCAAGGTCCCCGTGATTGGCTTTGTCTATCGAAAGGTTGCCGAGGCGGCACCCACGGTCATCCAAATGGCCTTGGACGCGGGGCTTTCGGTCATGGATTGGCAGTCTGGGCGGATTTACAATCCGGATTGAGCGCTGGGCTCAAAAGCTCACGATCAGATGGCCGATGTGGGGGGAGGCTTTGAGGATTTGAATGGCCTCTTCAGAGAGCGAGGCGCGAAACTCGACCAGGACCAGACGCTCCAGGTTTGAGAGCGCTTCACACTGGGACAGCGCCCGGGCGCCTTGATCCGACATTTGGATGTTGGCGATCTGGAGTTGGCGCAGCGAGCCCAGGTGTGGGGACTGAAGCAGCGCCGCAAGGCCCTTGTCGCCAATCGGGTTGTCGCTCAACTCCAGGACCTCCAGGCCCTCCATAAGGTCGCTGCCCGCCAGCGACTCGGCGCCGCTGGGGCCGATGCCATTGCCGATGAGCACGAGCGAGGTCAGGCCCCGCAGGTGGGGGCTGTTGGCGATGCGCATGGCGGCCAGATCGCCAAGTTCATTATAGCCCAGGTCGAGCTCTTTGAGGGCGCGGCAGTGGGAGCTGGAGGCCAAGACCTGGGCGCCGTCGTCTCCCAGGTGGTTGCCCCGCAGGTCCAGGCGCCGCAACTGGCCAAGCAAGGACGACTGGGCAAGCGCCCGGATGCCGTGAGGGTGGATGTCGTTGGCGCACACCTCCAGGACACGCAGCGCGCCCAGACCCTGGGAGGTGACCAGGTCTTCAAAGCCATCGTCGTGCATGTGGGTGTCAGAGAGCTCCAGCCGCTCCAGAGCGCCCAGGCCGGGGGAGTTGGCCAGGAAGCTGACGCCTTGGTTTTGGAGCGAGTTGTTGCGGTTGAGCGAGAGGTGGGTCAGTTGGCCCAGGTTCTGGCTGGCGGCCAGCTTTTTGGCGTCGCTGGGGATGAGGCCGTTGGCGTCCAGCACCAGCGTGCGCAGGTTTTTCAGGTGGGGGCTGCGCGCCAGTTGGGAGATGCCGCCGCCCAGCTGGGTGTGGATCAGGACCAGCATTTCGAGGTCCTTGAGGGTGCTGGTCTGGGCGATGCCCTGGACGCCGCTGGCGCCCAGCGCCGCGCCCTTGATGGAGAGCGCCCGCAGATTCTTAAGGTGAGGGCTGGACAGGAGCGCCGACACGCCGTCGCGGCCCAGGCGCTGGCCTTGGATGCACAGCCCTTCAAGGGTTTCGAGCGACGCGTTCTGGGCCAGCAGCGCGCCGTGCCTGGATTTGAGCCCTTCGCCCTTCCAGCGGCCCTTTTGATGCAGGCGCAGCGTGCGGATCAGGCCAAAGCCAAACATCTCCTCCGAGAGCGCCTCCAGGACCGCTGGGCCGCTGCGGGTCATGGCCAGGGGATCGACGATCTCGGCATGGCTGATGGCGGTCCAGCGCCCGGCGCGAATGACCTGGGGGCTGGTCTGAGCGCGCCAGCGGGCGATGTGCTCCTGGGCGTAGGGGAGCCAGACGGCCTTGTAGGTCTGGGGGTCAAAGTCCTTGCCGTGCTGGAGGGCGCCCAGGATCTGGGAGAAGGCCCCCGCGCTGGGGGTTTCGTGGACGGCCTGACGCAGGACGTCGTAGAGGTCCGTGGGGGGTTTGTGGGACATCTTCAAACCTCCGAGGGGGAATACCAAAGCACAGAAGTCCGACTTACTTTGTGACGGCCCTAACGGCGCCAGGAACCACGGAACTCACTCGCGGTAGCGCTGCTACAGCTTCGCTCGTCCCGAGGCCCCTGACATCCGTTATTGCTCGCCACAAACCAAGCCTTCCTTCTGCGCTTTGGTATTGGCTCTTCGTGCGTTTCTCTGGCATCAGAAGAGAGTGCCGGTGCATTCTACCATGAGAACCAAGGCCAGAGACACCATGAACGACACCCATGAGAGCCTCGACGGGCTGCGCTTTGACAACAGCTATCTGCGAGAGCTGCCCGCGGACCCGGACCCCGACAATTGCCGCCGTCAGGTCTTTGGGGCTTGCCACTCGCGGGTGGAGCCCGAGCCGGTGCCCGACCCTCAGTTGGTGGCTGCAAGCGGCGAGGTGATGGAGCTGCTGGGTCTGGCCCCGAGCGCCGTGGAGGATCCGCGTTTTTCCCAGGTTTTTGGCGGCAACACCTTGCTGGACGGCATGGAACCTTATGCTTCCTGCTATGGGGGCCACCAATTTGGCAACTGGGCGGGGCAGCTTGGCGATGGGCGCGCCATTTCGCTGGGAGAGGCGCTGGGCAAGGGGGGTTTGCGCTGGGAGTTGCAGCTTAAGGGGGCGGGCCCGACGCCGTATTCGCGGCGCGCGGATGGGCGCGCGGTCTTGCGCTCGTCCATTCGGGAGTTTTTGTGCAGCGAGGCCATGCACCACCTGGGCGTGCCCACCACGCGGGCGTTGAGTTTGGTGACCACGGGTCAGGGCATCTGGCGCGACATGCTCTATGACGGTAACCCCGCCGAGGAGCCCGGCGCGGTGGTGTGCCGGGTCGCGCCGTCGTTCATCCGCTTTGGCAACTTCCAGATCTTTGCCTCGCGCAAGGAGAGCGAGCCGCTGCGGGCGCTGGCTGACCACACGCTGCGGCGCCATTTCCCGGGGCTAGGCCAGCCCGGTCCGGCAGCCTATGTGGCCATGTTTGAGGAGGTCTGCCAGCGTACGGCGTTGATGATCGCCCACTGGATGCGGGTGGGTTTTGTGCACGGGGTGATGAACACGGACAACATGTCCATCCTGGGGTTGACCATCGACTTTGGACCTTACGGCTGGCTGGACAACTTTGATCCGGACTGGACGCCCAACACCACCGACGCCCGCAACCGCCGCTACCGCTTTGGTTTCCAGCCCCGGATCGCCCACTGGAACCTGACGCGTTTGGCCGAGGCGTTTGTCGATCTGGTCGGCGACGTGGGGGCGCTGGAGAAGGCGCTGGACGGCTATGTGACGGCGATCAACAAGCACCACTGGGACATGACGATGGCCAAGCTGGGCCTGACGGGCACCAAGCGCGACCCCGGAGACGAGGCGCTGGCCGAGGACATGATCGCGCTGATGGTCGCCCAGGAGACCGACATGACCCTCTTCTACCGCGGCTTGGCCGAGGTCGACACCCACGGCGAGCCCGATTTGAGCGACGAAGACCTGACGGCGCCGCTGGTGGACGCGCTCTATGACCCCAACGTCCTGGCCCTGGGTCACCGGGAGGCGCTGGCCGGTTGGCTGCGCCGCTATGCGCAGCGCACGCGCTCCGAAGGCCTGCCTCAAGGGCAACGTCGGCAGCAGATGAACGCCGTCAATCCGCTCTACGTCATGCGCAACTATCTGGCGCAGTTGGCCATCGACAAGTCCGAGCAGGGCGACCACAGCATGGTCCGCGAGCTGCTCGACGTCATGCGCAACCCCTACACCCACCAACCCGGCCGCCACCAATACGCCAAAAAGCGCCCCGATTGGGCCCGCGCTCGCCCCGGCTGCTCCATGCTCTCTTGCAGCTCATGATGGGCGACGCGACGACACACCGCCGGGCGCTGGTGCTGCACGGCGAGCCTGCACAGACCGCCAAAGAGGCCGCAGCGTTGGTGGCCGCGCTGGAGCCCGGGCGCGTGCTCTGGATCAGCGACCACCCATACGGCGGCCTGCCCCACGCCACCCACCGCGACGTGCGCAAGCACCTTGGCCAAAGTGTGGACGCGGTCGTCGTTGATCTCCACGATCTTTTGAGTGCTGACGTGTTGGGACAGTGCCACGGGCTCATTCGGGGCGGCGGCGCGTTGATTTTCAGGATGCCGCCGCCGGGAAAAGCCCCCTCGCGGCACGGCGC
>CAKZKQ010000153.1 GCA_937123825.1 uncultured Pseudomonadota bacterium | reverse complement strand
ACGGCAGTCCTGGGAAAGGATGGCAACTACAGGACCACTTCGTATGACTTTGCGCTGCCAGATGGGGGGCGATGGTCCGCCCAGACGCGCAGCTTCATGGGGGCGTTGGCCCGCTGGCAGCGACACCGCCAGGTGGCGGTGGACCAAATGGTGGTCGTGGGCACTTCCACATCCATGTGGCGCTCGCTCGAAGAGTTGTTGGAAGACGATGACGCCGCCGACGAGCGCGTTTATGAACTTTTGGGACAGGTGGAGGCGCGCTCGCACAAGGACGGCGTCAACGCCGAACTCCTTGAGGCTTTGTGTCAAGCCATCAGCCGCAAGTTGCCCTACACGCTGGTCCCTTGCCTGATCCAGTGGTGCGACAACACCCAAGAACAATTGGCGTTGGTGGAGACGCTGGCCCGGCACGTCCCAACAGGCTCAAAGCTGGTCATGGATGTCACCCACGGCTTTAGACACCTGCCGCTGATCGCCGTGGCGGTGGGCAGCTACCTGGAGCAGGCCCGCGAGTGTGCGATTGAGCACGTCTATTACGGGATGTATCGGCCCGAGAGCGCCTCGGCCCCCGTGGTGGACATGGCCGGGATGCTGCGCATCATGCACGCCGCCCGCTCCATCGCCGCCTTCAACCAGCGCGGCTCGCTCTCGCCCGTCGCCCGTGCCTTCAAGCACCAGGTGCCCGAACTGGACGCCGCCGCCTTCTTCTTTGACACCTTCCAGACCGCCCCCGCCAAGGAGAGCAGCCAGCGCGCCCTTGACGCTGTACAACGCTCCAAAGACCCACTGGTCAAGGTGGCCCGCAGCGAGCTGGACAAGACCCTCCAATGGGCCGCCCAGCGCCGCAAACCCCACCAACGCCAACTGGAGATGGCCCGCACCGCGCGCCGCGGCCAAGACTACCAGGGCACCTGCGCCATGCTCTTTGAATCCATCATCACCGCCGCCGTCTACGCACACCGCAGCGCACCCCACCAAGGACACCAAGCCGACCCCCACGCCTTCAACGTGCGCAAAGAGGCCCAAAAAGCCCTTGAAACACACCTGCGCCAGACACATCCTACCGACGCCAAACAATTCGATCTGCTCCGACACCTACGCAACGCCATGGCCCACGGCACTCGCCCCGACGGCAGCCGACGCCGCTCTCAAACCAGAGTGACCGCCAGAGATGTCCAAAGCGTGCTCTCCTCTCGCCAACACATGGAGCACACGCTGGATGAACTCATCGCCTGGGCCGAAAACCTCATCGCGTCACTCCAGAGCGGCGCCGTGGGGCCTTTTTAGGCATTTGGCGGTTGGAGACACTCAAGAACCGCTCTCTTCCAAAGACAAGATCTCTTGCGTCAATGCGCTCAGGCGCGCGTGCAGCCGGTGACCTTGAGAGAGGATGTCGGTGGGGGCGCTGACCTTGTTGGTCCAGGCATGGTTGAGCCCATTGCGGAGCGCGCCCAACTCTTTCCCCAGTTCTTGGAGCGGGGTGGTGATCCCGGCCTCTTCCAGGCGCTCATAGAAGGGCAGCAGCTTGCGCATTTGGTTCTCTTTGTGGCCAGAGAAGTGCCAAGTGCTGCGTTCTCGGTTGGCCATGGGTAAAAAAACGTCTGCGTAGCTGCGTTTGTCGCGCCCCTTTCTGTTGTCGTAGCGCACCGGGTTTGGATATCCGTAGAGGCCAAAGGAGCCGATCATCTCTTGCATGACCGTGAAGGCCTGCATCACAAGGTTGTGCTCCAGCAAGAGCGAGGCGAGCAGGAGTTGAACCTTGAAGTAGTTGGCGTCGTAGAGGCCGGTGAGGGGTTCGGCGGTCAGGATGCTTGAAAACTTCTCTTCTATAAGCTCCAAAAGGATCCGGGCGGCGGTGTGGCCCTGCGCGGCGGCGCGTTGCTGTGCGGCGTTGACCAACCCCAACGCCTCTCGCGCGCAAGGCTCCACGTTGTGGACTTCCACGTTGCGCACCGCGTCTGTCAGGCGGCTCAGCGCGGCAGTGATCTCCTGGTCCGAGAACCCCGCGATGGGCAGCGAGCTTTGGTCACCAGACAGCCGCGCCAGATGTGTCGCGTCGGCGTCCTCGACCAGCCGCGACACGCCCTCTGTCCAGTCTTGGATGGCGTAGAACGAGGCGTAGTCCTGGATGAGGTGGTGTGCGTCTGGATCTTTGGTGTGGACGTCCCGCTCGTAGAGGCAGTAGAGCACGTGCCGCAGCTCGATGTTGCGCGTCAAACGCAGAAAGTGGAGCGCGCTGGAGAAGACCACCGGCACGGCCCTGAAGCCGTGGGTCATGTCCAAAGTCAAGGCATCGCCAGGGCCAACCAGCTCCAACATCTTTTGAAATGTTTGCCACTGATTGTCGCCCGACTGATCCGTTGGGATGAGCACAAACTCAGGCGACAACCCCATGGCCTCGATGCGTTCGCGCAACGAGCGCGCGCCGCCGTCTTTGTCTCCCCCCTCCCAGTGCATCTTGTGCGACTCTTTGGTGCCAAAAATGTAAACGCGGTCCGGCAGCGAACCCATCAACTCCAGCTCGGCCTCCTGCCCATAGGGCGTCCGCTGGGAGGCTTTGCCATTCCAGCTGTAAACCACCGGCGTGTACATCCCCGTACCAAGAAAACTCACGTAGACGTGTCGCGACATGCTGTGCTCCTGAATCTGTTGGATACTGATAGACTTATTACGGCACCATGGGCCGCTTGTCACCGGCTTGCATGGTTGTGCCTCTGCAAGCTCTACAGTGGCCGTGGTGTCTTACTGACATTTATGGCGGTGGTGGTTGAGCGCATCGAGGGGACTTGAACAGTCGCCGCTTCTTTGCTGCGTTCCTTTGAGCTTTTGAGCTGTTCAAATGTCAGTAAGCCCCTCCTGCCTCCCTCTCTCTTGCACAAGCGGGCCGAATGGCAGCTCGCCGTTCTGGTCCTGTCTGGCGCTTGAAGTTCATGGTCAGACAAGGCCCAACGCCCTTGTCATGCAGAGGTTCTGAAGGGGTTTGTATAGGTGGCGGTGGCGATAAAAGGGGGGGAGTGATGCGTCTGGTGGTGTGTTATGACGCGTCAGACAACAAGCGTCGGCGGCGCTTGTTCATGGGGCTCAAAGGATATCTTCATCCAGTCCAACGCAGCGTCTTTGAAGGGGTTTTGCCCCTCAACCGATACCAGACGCTGCGACGTCTTATTGAAAACACCATCGATCCCCATGTCGACACCGTCCGCATCTACCATCTGACCGCTGCTTCCCATGCGTTGACAGAACTCATCGGCACATCTCTTCACATCAGTGCGGAGCCAGAAGACATCATCATATGATCTTGATGGCGCGGGTATAACCTCTGGCGTGTTCTCTAAGTGCCTGAAATCACGTGGAGGTTATACCGGAGGTGTGTTTTTGAAAATTGTCAGTGAAATCAATGTCTTAAGGTGTATTGTTGAGCGCAATGGTGCGACAATAGAATTCACACTAAGGGAATGTAACCGATAGGTTATACCGGAAGGGCTTGCGGACGCCGGTAAACACGGGTACAAAAACGTATGGGGTCACAGACCCCTTGCCCCGCTTTGAGGGGATTGAAACTTCCTCAGTTGTTTCAGCCCATACGGGCAATAGATGTCACAGACCCCTTGCCCCGCTTTGAGGGGATTGAAACTCTCAAACTTGTGATTCTCGGCCAACCACAGCAGGTGTTCCTCGGCAGCGCCTTGGAGCCATT
>CAKZKQ010000152.1 GCA_937123825.1 uncultured Pseudomonadota bacterium | reverse complement strand
CTTTGCACTCGGCCCCGCACGCACCGCGAAACTCATCCTCGCCTCGATCCCCGCAAGGTTCGCAGGCGCCGCCACCGACAGCGACCACACCCAGCGCTTCGCTCAGGGTGACGTTGCCGTAGCCGTCGTAGGTGCTGCGCTGGCGCAAGGTGACGTGCTCGGCCTCTTCGGTGCCCTCCTGGATGATGGTGGTCGCCTCGGTGTTGCACACGTAGCGGATGGCCGGCTCTGTGGTGCCGGTCTCGGCCACAGGGCAGTCTTCGTAGGTGAAGGTCTTCTCATTGATGACCCGACCGCCGCTGAGCATGCGCATGCCCAGCATCAGACCGTTGCGGTAGGTGTCTTCGGCCCCGACATCGTAGGTGTCGATCTGGAGGCCTTCTTCCTGGGTCTCGTCGCCCTCGCTCAAGATCTCGACCATGGCATAGCCGCGGAACTGCTTCTCATCGCCGTCGTAAAAACCGTCGCGGTAGCGGTAGGTGGTCGTCTCGGTGATGTTTGTCAGCAAATCGGTGCGCTCAAGGCGCTCAACCACCAACATCGGGTGCGGCAGGGTGTAGGCCCAGGGCTGCGGGTCGCGGGCCATCTGCTGGACACTGGTCGAGTAGAAGACGTCGGTCCTCTTGCCCAGGCTGTTCTCAATCCGGGACATTTGGTTGGGGCGCACGGGGAAAAGCTCAAGCGCCGTGACCTGACCCTGACTGTCGAGCCAGACAACATCGGTCGAGCCGTTGCCGTTGATGTCGGCCATGACGACCGTCACAGTGGCATCGCGCAGCGGCAACTCACCACTGACCGTGTCGCTCGTCAAAGTGGTGATCTGAGAGAAGGTGGTGCCGTTGCGGTTGATGGCAAACTTGACCTGCCGACCCACCACAATGACCAGATCCGCCAGACCGTCGCCGTTGAGATCGTCGAGCGAAGCCAACTCAAGCTCGCTCTCTTCGATGGGCAGGCCCACCACTTCGATCTCATCACTCCACTTGCCACGGCCCAGGTTGAGCTTGTAGCGCAAACCTCCAACACTGAGCCGAACCGGGTCCAGAAGACCGTCGCCGTTCATGTCGGTCATCTGAATGTCATCGACCAACAGGTCGTACTCCAGCAACTCGACGCTCTCGTCTTCCTGAAAGCCTTCGGGGCCCATGTTGAGCCACATGCTGGTGGTCTGGCGCGTGCTGCGCATCAAATCAATGCGCTTGTCGTTGTTGAGGTCCACAAAGCGCAAGTTGCGCAAGCCCCCTTCGCCCAGGTCAAAATCTGTGCCCAGCGCATCGCTGACCTCACCGGTGTCGCTCAACTCGACCGCATCAACCCAGTCGCCTGCGCCGCGGTTGAGCAACGCCCGGCCTGTGCCGCTGTTGAGCAAGTCGGCGAACCCGTCGCCGTTGACGTCGAGCACCTGCACAAAGGGCGTGCCCAGGCGAAAGCCGCTGCCGGTCCCAATGGCGCTCTCCACGGTCTGCTCAGAGAACCGCGGGCGGCTGTCGGAGTCGGCAATGTTGAGCAGAAAGCGGTGGGCGCCGTCGTCGGTGGTGTCGATGATGTCGGGCAGCGCGTCACCGTTGATGTCCACCAGCGTCGCCTTGCCCACGCCGATGTTGACCCCGATGTTGCCCATGTCGATCACAAAGGGCTGCTCGCAGTCGTCGCCCTGGTCGCACACCCCTTCGAGCGTGCGCGAGTAATTGAACTTCTGGACCGCCGGATAGAGGCCGCCCTCAAGACCAAACACTTCCACCTGGCTGAGCCGAGTGAACCCACCCGACTCGGCGTAGGGCTCGTAGCTGACCTCGTAGCGACGGATGCGCTCGTCGCCCGAGAAGACGTTGACCGCGGTCAAACGCTGCTCCAGGCGCTCATCAAAGCCCGGCTTGGCATCAGAGAGGAAGTCAAAGCCCCCCTCATCGCGGCGCTCTTCGTACTGGAAACTCAGGCTGTATCGGGGTTGATCGGGGCCGTTGGTGTAGACGTAGCCAATCTGGCGCACCAGCGCGACAGCCCCAAACTTCTCGTAGGTGTAGCGCATGCTGTGGCCGTAGACGTCGACCATCTCCACCATCATATAGCGGAAGGTCCCCTCGTCTCCCGACACGCGCGCTTCGGGCACCAGCGTGCCATCGGCGCGGGCCCCAAACGTGGCCACGCGCCCATCAGGGTACTCCGCTCGCCAGAAACCCTCGCGGCCATCACCCGCCTCCTGCCAGGTGTAGCGCACAAAGCCACCCTCATAGCGCGCCCTGTAGGTCGGCACCGCCTGACCCGGCACCTCAACAAGCTGGCTGCCGCCGTCGGCGGTAAAGGTGTCCTGACGATTGTACTCGGGCAAACCCTTAAAGGTGCTGCGCTCAATGTTTGGCACGGGCATGGACCAACCCACCCCCACCACCGAGCTGCCCGCACCCGAGCTGTAGGCCAAACGCACCGAAGGGGTCACACCGGCAAACCCACTGGGCACCTGGATGTTGATCCCATAACCCATCGTCCCCATGTTGGGGCTCAATGACACGTTCTCGCCGATACCCTCCAACGAGCCGGGCCCTTCGGGCAAACTCACCCGATCATCCGACACCCCGGTCTGGGCTTGCGCCGTCCCCATTTGGAAGACCACAAGAGCCACGCTCAGCGCTCCCATCCACAGCCTTGCCTTCATAAAACAGAACTCCATTCCCTCTTGGGCGCGCTGCGGTGTGTGGCCCCATTGTCTGATGACCACACCGCGCACCCTCGACCTCTTTGTACGTGGGTTCAAATGAGCCCAGACTCACGCGTCTTGGTGAAGCGACCTCAGACCTTGGGCGACGCCAAAGAGCAAGAGGTTGCCGTTGGGGGTGGGCGGAGCAGTGGCAAGCCACCAGCCCATCCCCAACGGCGCTTCCAGACCACAAACGCCAAGGACAAGATGTGTGACAAAAAACATGAATAGGCCGCACTTCGACCCAGCACCTGAGGTGCCCAGCACCCTGGATGAGAGGTTTTCAGCAAGCCGCCATCAGACAGCGAAACGTATTGGGAGAGCGAAGATGGGTGAGCAGATTCAACGCCGCAGCGTCATTTGGAGCGCCGGTTGGGTTTGGCGCCGAGCATGAGGTCGGCCAGCGCTTCAAGGTGACCCTCGTCGATGCCCAGGACGTTGGAATCCACGGCCAGTTGACCCAGGCTGGCGGCGTAGACAAAGGCGGCTCTGGGGCGAGGATCGGGGGCGCCGGCAGCGCGCATGATGCTTTCGAGGGTGAAGAGCCGCAGGCTGTCGACGACGGAGACGGTGCGCTGGGCCTCTGGGTCGTGGGTGGCCCAGGCCCGCACGGCACGCTCAAGCTCCAACCCGTCGCGCAGCGAGGCCTTCATCAACGCCAGGAGCTGGGTTTTGGGGTCGAGGGGGCCAAGGGACGCGGCCTGGGCGACGGTGCGCTGTTGCCAGGTGGCCAACAGGCGGCGCTTGAAGTCCTCAATGTCTTTGAAGTGCCAGTAGAAGGAGCCTCGGGAGACGCCCAGCGCCTTGGTCATGGAGGCAGCCTTGAGGGCGGCGAAGCCGTCCTGGGTGAGGGTCTCCAGGCCGTGTTCGAGCCAGTCTTGCGCGCTCAGCCGTTTTTTGTTCATGACACAACCATACACATGTGTATTGACAGGGCGCGACGGGCGCCTTAACCATACAGATATGTACGGAACCATACACCACTGTATGGTTGTTTCAGCGATCCCGATAAGAACGAGGAGGAACCTCCATGCGCAAGCTCGCAAGGTACAGCTTTATGGCTGGGAGTACAGCATTTTTTCTGATTGGTTTGCTGCACACCTTTGTGCACTTCAACGACCTGTCGGGGACTGGGCTGCGCCAGGCGTTTGAGTCGATTGGACCCATCACCCTGGGAGAGGATCAGTTCTCGGCCTGGCGCCTTTGGCAGGGCATCAGCATCCTGATGGGGCTCTTTAGCTGCACGCTGGGGCTGAGCAACCTCAGCGCCTTGAAGGGCCAACCACCCCACCACCTGCCTTCACCTTGGCTATGTGCGGCCAACCTGGGCATGCTGGCGGCCATTGGTGTGGTGGGCTACCTCTATCTGAGCCCGATGCATGTGGTGGGCGCGTGCGTTGGCACGGTGCTTTTTGGACTCCCCATCCTGGCACAGAACATCCCAAAACACGCCTCCCCACACGCCGCCGCATCGGCCTGATGGACAGCGCCTTCCTCCTCTTCAGTGCGCTGCACCGTTTCTCCTGCGCCACCCCTACCCGGTGCAGAAACGGAACGTAGAGTTCGGCGACTGGTGTCTCCCGCAACAAACAACACGCGGCTAGATTGGCGTCACCAAGTCAGCGCGCTTCACAGCGCCACGCCAACCCGGGCCACCTTGGACGGTGTGTGCTCATCAAAGCGCGCATGCCCCCCACAACAGTGGCCTCAACGCCGGAGGAGCCATGTTTGCTCGCCCCTGCACCGCACCCGTTTGCCTTGTATCAGCCCTTGTTTTTGTCGCCTGCGGCGAAGACGCCTCCAACGAGCTGTCGCCCTCTCCAACAACAGACAACAACCCCAACCAAGACGCCGACGCAGGACCGCCCAACAACGACGGTGCGCCGCCCTTTGGCGAACTGCCCGTCTTCATCCAACCCACGCGCCTGTGCGTGGACCCGCTGCCGGGGCAACCGGAGGGTCAATCCCCCAACGGCGAGGTGTGCACGTGGCAAGCCATCGCGGGGGCCACAGAAGAGGGGCGCAGCTTTGAGGATTACGCCAGTTGTGACGTGGTCCGCACCCAACGACCCTACTTTCCGATGCCCTCGCACGACGCCTATCCGGACGGTGATCCGCGCATGGAAGACCCCGCTTATGTGGCGGAGCTGGCCTGGGCTGAGGGCCAGATTCGGGCCACGGGGTGTGCGTGCTGTCATTCTGACAACGCGCCGTTGGGACCGGTGCGCTGGACCATCGACGCGCCGGGCAACTGGCTGGGCACCTTCAGCGACCGCGACGTGGCGGCACTCTCGGGTTTGATCGACACGTCCATGTTTGGCCGCTTTGCTCCGGCGGACAACAACGGCTTTCACCGCGTCGACAGCGTCCCATCGACCGATCCCGACCGCATCCGGGCCTTCTTTGCCAATGAGCTGGCCCACAGGGGCCTGGGGCCCGAGGACTTTGCCGACGCGCCGCCGACCGGGGTGCCGCTGCTGGAGCAGGCCGCGTACGAGGCCGGTGAATGTGAGGACGGCGAGGGCATCACCCCCCAGGGGACGCTGCTGTGGTCGGGTGGCCCGGCGCGCTACCTCTACGTCATGACGCCGCAAGCTCAGAACCCCACCATTCCACCCAACTTTGACCTGCCCGAGGGCACCTTGTGGCGCATCGACGTCCCCTCAAACGGCGTTCCGGTCTTGCCAGGCGACGTCACTTACGGGCAGCTCCCCGCCGGGCTGATTCAAAAACACCCGGCCTCCCCTTCTGAGCCGCCCGTTGCGCTCATCTCGGGGCAAACCTACAAACTCTACGTCACCCGAGACGTCTTCCAGCCCATCACGCGCTGTCTCTTCCGGGCGCCTTGAGGCACAATGGGCATCATGGATCAGGTGGAACTCAAAGATGTGCGGATTTTTGTGCGCGTGGCAGACCTGGGCGGCTTTGCGGCCGCTGCACGGTCGCTGCGCATCGCCAAGTCGTCGGTCAGCCGGGCCATCGCGCGCCTGGAGGCCGCCCTCGACACCCAATTGTTGCAGCGCACCCCCAGAAACCTCTTGTTGACCGACGCTGGCCAGCAATACTACGACCGCGTCGCCGCCGCCATCGCCACCATCAACGACGCCTCCACCCAGGCCGCCGCCCGCGACACCCCTCAGGGCATCATTCGCCTCTCGGCCCCTCCTGGGGTCGGCACCGAGGCGCTGCCCCAAATCATCGCCCGCTTCATCGAGCGCCACCCGGCCGTCTCCATCGACGTCACCCTCTCCTCCTCCCAGGCCGACCTCACCGAGGGCGGCTTTGATCTGGCGGTGCGCGGCGGACCGCAACCAGACTCGGCGCTGCTGATGTGCAAGCTGCTCGACACCTCATTCAAACTCTACGCCGCCCCCGACTACCTGCAACGCGCAGGCGCCCCCCAACACCCCACCGACCTGCCCGACCACCAGTGCGTGCTCTTTCGAGCGCCGCGCGGCCACACGACCTGGGCGCTCAGAGGTCCAGCGGGGGTCTTTGACGTCCAGGTGACCGGAAAGGTGTCTTCGGATGGGCTGGCGTTTGTGCGACGGGCCGCCATTGCGGGGCTTGGCATCGCGTTGTTGCCCGAGGTTCCGGGGCAAATGGCGGTGGAGAGCGGCTGGTTGGCCCCTGTCTTGCCCGACTACAGCACCGCCGCCGACCCGCTTTTTGTGGTCTATCCTGCGGCGCGCCACCTGCCTCTTCGGGTAAAGCTCTTTCGCCAGCACCTCATCGACGCTTTTGCGGCCCCACACGACCTCCAAAAGCCCCACAACATCGCCTGAGCACAGCAACATCACCATTTGAGGGCGCTCAAATACGGCAGAATATGGGTGGAGTAGTGCGGCTCTTGCGTCCCCCAAAGATGCAGTCGAGCATCAACTCGGCTTGCGCGTACCGATGCAGCAGACAGGAGTGCAATGCGGCACATCGTATGCCATGATTTGTGTCACAAGAGGTTTTGGAAGGCAGCCAAATCAAGGCAGCGCCGAAGCGCCCAGCCCGCTTTCGGGGCTAAGACAATCAATGAGGCAGTGCTTGTATGGGGTACATGTGGAAGCGGCCCGCAGGCTACAAACCGCCGCTGAGCGCCAAAACTCTGCTGGACAGATACGAAGGCGGCGCGCGTTACTTTTTGGGAGTTTGTCTGCCAGGGGCTGACTTTTCAAAGGCCACCCTCCAACGCGCCAACCTCTTCCACACCAAGCTCCAAGGCGCCAACTTTCAGGGCGCCGATCTCTATCGCGCCAACCTCCAAAGGGCCTTGCTCCAAGACGCCAACTTTCGCAAAGCCTCACTGCGTCAAACAAGCTTCACCTCAGCCAAACTCCAAGGGGCCCAATTCACCGGCGCCAACCTCCAGGGAGCGCATTTAAGTTGGACCCACCTTGACCAAGCCAACCTTCAGGGCACCAACCTCAGTGGGGCAAACCTCTCACACGCCAACATTCAAGGCGCCAACCTGATGGAAGTGGCCCTTGGTGGGGCAAACCTTTCACAAGCAGACCTGGGGGGCGCCAACCTCCAAGGGGCATACTTGCGCAAGGCCAATCTCAGCGGCGCTTTGCTCCAAGACGCCGACCTGACCGGAGCCAACCTGAGGGGCGCCACCGCCGACCCCAAAACCACATGGCCAAAGGGCTTTGACCCCGCACAACACGGCATCATCATCGACAACTGATCTGCACTGAGCCCCATCAGTGAGGGTTTTAAACCCACCGACATGTCACATCGTGCATCGAACCATCGAGCGACGGAACAATTGTCAGACAGAGGGGACTGCAAACGGCAGCGCGTCGGCGTCAGCGGCTTCCTCCAGCGAGGTGTAGAGCGCCGGCTCTGACCACCGCCACGGCCACGCCCACCGTCCCTCGATCACCCAGGTCAGCGCAGCGTCGAGGCCAGACTGCACAGCCTCCGGTGCGATCACGGTGCCGTTCTCCAACGCCACCACCCAGTGATATTTTCCATCCGCATCGCGCAGCGGGAAGGCCGGATCGGAGTGGTAGCGGCTGCCACGGTTGCCCAGCGGCGATGGGGTGTCGATGAGGTCCGTGCGGGGGCTGCTGGGCTGGTAATGGGTCAAGCATTCCCCATCCGCGATCCGCCAAATCTGCACCAACTCGCGACCGATGAGCGCCACGGCACCGCCGCCAAGGGCCACTGCACCGGCTTTGCCGTCGGGCTGGAAGGGACCGGCGATGCGGGTGGGCGCTTCGCCGTCGAGTTGCCAGACCGACACCCCGCCCGATGCCTCCAGACAGGCGCCCTGGCGCCCATCCGAGGAAAACGCCCAGACCACAGTGTCTTCCATATTCGCCGGACGCGACGCTGGCTGCACCGGCACTCGCCCGACGCGCTGCCCACCGTCCACCAGGATCACCCCAGCCTTGGCCGGGTCGTCGTGCGCGATGACCGCCGCCAGACGCCCGGGCTGCTCGGTCTCGTCCGCACAGGCCGCCCAGATCAGCGCGCTGACATCGGGGATGTCGGGCACGGTGAAAGCGGGCTCACCAGTGCGTGCTTCCCGAATGGTCACGCCGCCCTGCGCCGTCGCGATCCAGCGACCAGCGGGGCTGAAGGCAGCCGCGCGTCCGTAGCCGTGCCAGAGC
>CAKZKQ010000151.1 GCA_937123825.1 uncultured Pseudomonadota bacterium | reverse complement strand
CACCGCCAAACGCGGCGCGAAGCTCAAACGACTCCACAACAAGCCCAACCTCGGCATCATCACCAAGCCCTGTCTCAATCAGAAACGGCGTCGCAAACGTCCCAGGGTAGACTCGCCCCAGATCATTGTCTTCTGTCTCCAAAAAATACCCGGCCGTTTGGGCCTCAGTGTTCCAATACGCCACCACCCCCTCGTCCACAAAGGACGCGATGAGGTCCAGGTCGCCGTCGCCATCGATGTCCGCCACCACCTGGGCCGCAGGAATCTCGGTGTCGTCGGTCCAGAAATCCGAGCGCATGGGCGGCGAGCTTCCTTCGATGCGGCCTTTGTAACGGCGAGTGTCGCCAAAGTGGTAGAGGAAGACATCGTCCAAGCCGTCCTTGTCGACGTCTACGGGACCAGCGACCGGCATATCGGCCAGGTTGCCATCATCGCGGGTGATCGTATCACTGGCCCATGAACGGCTCTCACCGTCGGGGTCCACGGGGTCAAAAATCACGGCGGCGTCCCCCACCACCAGCAACTCAAGCACCCCGTCCCTGTCACAATCGAGCAGCCTCAAGCGCTGCGTCTGTGAGCCCACAAAGGGACCCACCACAAAGTCTTCCCAGGCCAAACCCACCCCAGTCAGTTCCGGGTCATTGACCGACCGATTCGAGTACCAGGCCACCTCAGTGTTGTCGTTGTCGTCGGTGCGAATGACGACAATATCTTCGTCCCCATCGCCGTCAATGTCGGCCACGTCCACATCGCCAATGGACGCAAACGTGCTGTCGATGGGGTTGTTCCTCAACACCAGACCCCCACGAAACCACTCCAACTGGCCTGTCGCGCGATCGCCAATGACCACATCGAGTTTGCTGTCGCGGTTGATGTTGTGAACCTTGAAGACGGGATCATCGCTGCGCACAATGAGCGTCTCGCGCCAGAGCCGATCCGGATCGTGCCTCAGCCAGACCACCCCTTGCGAGCTGATCGCCACCAAATCCACGTCGCCGTCATCATCAAAATCGACGGCTTGACCATCGCGCAGCGTCTGGTTTGACGAAATCTGCTGGCTGCTCCACGTCCCATCGTCTTCTTGAAGGTAGAGAAAACGGCCGCTGATCAAATCCACGTCGCCATCGCGGTCAAAATCAGCCTGGACCAACAACCGGCTGGCCTCCAAACCCGGCAACAGCAACCTCTGCTGCCTTGAAGAAGACCTGTAGCTGGTCTCCAAAGTAATGTTTCGATGCAGATACACGCCGCTGTCGGTGGCCGTCACCAAGTCCAGGTCGCCATCACCGTCCGCATCCAAAAGCTTCAAACCATTGGTCCCCGTGTCTGCCGCTGGACCCAGGTCGCGGCTGCTCCATGTTCCGGTCTGCGGGTTGCGGCGCTGGATCCGCAAGACCTCACCCGAAGCGCTATGGACCACGTCCAGATTGCCATCCTCATCAAGGTCAGCAAGCTCCAACACCGTGATGCCGGCGTTCGCTTCCGTCAGCGTCTCCAACCCATCAAGCTCCAGCCCTTCGCCGTCGAGCGTCCGCAACAACTGCCCCTCGACCAGACGGCCGCTGGCGTCCACATAGACCACATCAAGGGTGCCATCGTTGTCCGTGTCGCCCACGCGGTCTAGCCCTCGACCGCCAGCCTCAAAAACCTGCTCGATGGCCCAGCTGGAGAGGCGGCCAGTGGCCAAAAAGTAGGACACACCCAAGACAGTATCGTCGGCCTTGATGAGCACGTCGGACTCACCGTCGTGGGTAAAGTCTCCCACATGAACGGAAAAAACCTCCGTCATCGATCTGCCACCAAAGCCGATGAAATGCTGCGCGATGCTCAGCGGCCCTCCATTCGACAAATAGGTGCGCACACCGCTGCTGTCGAAGCCGACAAGCAAATCTTCTGTGCCTTCATTGCCAAGATCACCCACCTCAAGGAGCGTCCGACCAATGTGATCATTGAACCGCCGCGTCAGCTCATAACCCCCCTGGGCAGGCTTGCTGGAAAGGAGACCTTCGTCTGCAGGGCCAAGATAAACCACATCCACCGTGCCATCGCTCAGCGCGGGGCGCCCAAAACGGGCCACTCTGACCTTCGAGCACGAGCTGGGCGGCGCGACATCGTCCAAGATCACAAAATCGCGCAGCACAAAGGCACCGTCTCGGGTATTCTCCAGCCACTGAAGCCGGTCCCCCAGACACAAAACGATGTCCTCATCCCCGTCGTCGTCAAGATCCCCCAGATCCATGTCCACCGGGGCGCCGTCGAGCGCCAGGACCTGCACCGGCACATCCAACACAGGCTCATTGGCCCAGACCTCAGCGCCAAGCCCCAAAACCAGGACCCACACAGCGCCAAAGAGCACGCGGAGGCCACGAACACACACACATCTTGATGGGTTCTTCATGGGTTCCTCCCCCTTCACTGAGCCAGATCAACGGCGCCAAAGACCGAACGGGCCCTGAAACCGCTGGGCGCAAAATCAAAATCATCCTCGATGTTCACATCGCGGCAGCGCCTTCCCTTGGGGGTCAACGGCACACACTGCGGAGGCGGGCAAATTTTGGGCTGACAAAGCTCGTCAATCATCGGCCCAAGCTCCAAACTGGGCCCCAAAACGTTGTCCTCATCGTCCACCGGCGTCATCACCACCCCGCCCACGGTCAGCGTGTAACCATACCGATAAAGCTGGCTCGTCTCCCCCGCAAACCTGGTCCTGGGCAACACCTCAATCTCCATGGCCACCTTGCCATCATCATTCAGATCAGCGCCCTGCGGCACGGTGAGTTCGACATCTGTGCCCAACTCAAAATCGACCGTGTCGCCGTTCTCAAAGACAATCCGACCGTCGAAGGCGTCCACATCAAACGCCATCTCCCAATAACCGGTGGGCAAAATAACCTGGCTTGTGTCCATGATGGTGTAGGCCACGTCGGCATTCAGACCAGGCGGCAGATCGCTGACGCGGTATCGAATCACACCCGTGTTGGCGGTCCCCAGCACAGCCTCAAGGGCCCGCAAGAGGTACAACTTGCCGTCGCGGCCATCCATCTCAATGGACTCTGAGTCGGCCGCAAAGCGCTCCTGATTGGCCACCAGGGTCTGGCGGTCTTCGCTGATCTCAACGGCCGCGTTCCAGGTCGTCGCCTGAAGCCCAAAAATCTCCTCGTACTCATCGTTCGCCGGCCCCGCGGTGTCATAGAGCACCGAGCAATCCTCGCCGTCGCAAAACACCATCAACAGATCAAAATCATCAAAAACAAGGGCACCGAGCGCCTCCAGCGTCGGCGTCTGACCCCACACCGCCGCGCCATCTCCAATGAGCGCCTGCGATGAGAGCGTAAAGGGCTCTCCCGGCACCACCTCATCAGGCAGCGAAAGCTCAATCTCCACCGGCAGGTCGACGTTGAGCCGCCCACCGTCGTATGCGATCCCCCCTTTGAGGCAAATCCGACCCGAAGACTCTATCTCCAACGACACCGGGGGGTCTGGCAGCAACCCACCAAGGTTCAAGAGCCCGTTGTCGACGTACCGTTCTGTGGAGGTGTCCCGGAGCCCAAAACAGCGCAGCTCCACGCCACCTTCGCCCACCCCAAAGAGCCGGATGCCGTCAAAACCCGCAAACGGCCCGTCCTCAAGCATGCTCCAATCCCGCAACGCAAAATCAAAGCGGACATTGCTCTCGATGATGTCCCGGTCAAGGACCTGCACCAAAACCCCGACCTCATTGCTCAAACCTTCGGCATCGCTGACCTGGAGGGTGAGGCTGTGGGTGGCCTGGGTCTCAAAATCCAGCGCGCTGCCCTCTTGAACACGAAGGGCGCCCGTCTGAGCATCCACGCGAAAGAGCCCCTCATCCCCCTCCAAAATCGAAAAGGTCAGCACATCGCCCGCATCCTCATCGCGCGCCGCCACCTGACCGATGATCTCGTCAGGGCTGCCGCCCTCCTCCACATCCCAGACCACGCCCTGGCGGATGAACGCCGGAGCCTCGTTGACGTCCTCAAGGACCAAAAAGACCTCGGTGGTCTGCGTCAGACCGTCCTCATCGGTCAACTCAAGCACAAAACGCGTACTGCGCTGGCCCGCCTCGTAGTTGATCAACTCGGCGTTGGCCACCGTCAGCACACCCTCCTGGCTCAACTCATACGCACCGCCCTCGTCATCGCTCTCCAAAATCGCCCAGGTCATCGCGGCGTCGTCCCCATCGGGGTCCTCGCCGTTCAAGTCAATCACGGTCCCCTGCGGCTGATTCTCATCAAAGCGCACCTCACCGCGCACCACCGTGGGAGGCAAAAAGGTCTCCAGGCGAACGTCAATCCAAAGCTCAGCGTAGCCGTCCGTGTAGGTCGCAAAGGTCTGCCCGCCCTGCGTGACAGGTTCACCCGGACGCCACGCGTCGCCCGCCAGCGTGGCCACCTGACCCGAAGCGCCCGTGACCACAAGCCGGTTGCTGACATCACTCAAACGCAGCACACGGATTTTGCTGATGGTCAGACGCTGACCCTCGAGTTCAATCCGCTCAATGTCCTCAACCAACCCACCCTGACTGGCCAGATCCAGATCAGCGACACCAGCCGCCAGACGCAGCGTGTCTTCACCAGCGCCGCCGCGCACACGGCGAAAACTCAGGTCACCGACCTCCAAAATGTCGTTGCCCGCGCCGCCGTACATCACGTCCGCCCCACCACCTCCCAAAATCACATCGTCGCCCTGGCCACCGACCAAAGACTCATTGTCTGGCGTCCCTTCCAAACGGTCGGGACCGCGACCACCGTACTGAGAGATAAAGGCGGTAAAATCGCGACCATACTCAATCGCCACACGACCCACCCGAAGATCATCCTCATCGAGCGCCCCAGGCGCCCCCACGACAATGTCATCGAGCCCGTCACCATCAATGTCCCCGCCAGCCACCGTCCAGCCAAACTGCTCGCCGTCAACCCGACCCTCAAGCACAAAGCCACCCACACCCTGCTCCAGGTCATCAATGGTGACCTCGGGATCGGTCGGCGCGCCAAAGACCACAATCACACGGCCAGCGTTCCCATCGCTGGGAATGCCCAACGCAATGTCGTCAAAACCATCCCCGTTGACGTCGCCCACAATCGCCAGCTCGCCCTCAAACGACTCCGTGTCGGTAAAACCACCCACCACAAAGCCCCGCGAGCCGTCAGCGCCGTTGTCCAGAGTCACCTCTTCGTCGGGCTCACTGGACCCAAAGATGACGTTCAAAAAAGCCCGGTTGTCGAAGTCGGTCATGTGGAAGGCGATGTCGTCAATGCCGTCACCGTTGACATCACCACCGCCGCCTGCCGGGTTCCCGCCCACGCTGCGACCCACAAAGCGTCCGCCGCCCTGACCATCGCCAATAAAGCGAAACTCACCATGCCAAAGCGGGATGACGGTCCTCGATCCTTCACCCGGTTCACCGACCTCGTCGCCCACGGGGACATCTTCAAGGTTGATGCCGTCGCCAAGCGGCCCGCCGCGGACCACATAGCTGTACGGGCTGCCCAACGTGGCGTGGAGCAAAATGTCGTCGTAACCATCGCCGTCAAAATCCCCTGCGGAGCTGATGAAGCGGCCCCAATTGGGGTCCGAGACATTGCCATTGGAGACAAAACCCACCACCCCAAAGCCCGCCTCGCCCGACAACGCTCCTGGTTCATTGAGCAGTTCTGCGCCGCACCCCCTCACGTAGAGGTCCGTGCCCGTCACGCGCGCACCATCATCGCGGCCATAAACCACATAAACGGCGCCCTCATCGTTGTCGCCGTTGTTGATGGCACCAATGGCAAAGTCGGCCAGGCCGTCGCCATTCACGTCACCAATCGACGCCACCCGATAACCGCTCAAGTCACCGTTGCCCGCGTCTCGCGCCGCCAGAAAACCCTCCTCAACATCGACATCAATCCGCCGACCACACTCCCCATCAAAGACGTACCCCGCCTGAGGGTTTTCACCGCTGGCCGCAAGCTCCAGCAGATCACCAGACTCAAGGGCCTCAGCCCCCGAAAGCACATACGTTCGCCCGCGCCACAAACTGTGCACAAGCTGATAGGGCGCAGAGACCACAATGTCCCCCACCCCATCGTTGTTGATGTCACCGGGGTAAGCCGCGCTGAACCCAAGCCGCGCTCCCGAAGGGCCACGGGTGTGGGCGTCGGTGTCCCCAGTCTCGTTGGAGGGGCGCGGGCACCCATTGTCGTTGTTGGGAGCGCAGGCCAAAGCGCTCAAGCGGTATCCACCCGACTTGCCGCCTACGGTGCGGCCTACGACACGGCCACCCGCGGTCACATCCTCAAGCGGCAACACATCCAGGTCATCGCGACCACCGACGATGTAAAACCGCCCCGCCTTCGAAGCGTTGTCGCGGTCCACATTGGGCGCACCGACGATGATCTCGGCAAACTGATCCCCATTGAGATCATCCGCGATCGCCACCGAATACCCAGCGTCCCCACCAGGGACCTCACCCACGATGTCCCAACCCGTGACAGAGAGCGTGAGCGTGTTGGAGCGCTGCGCGACCAACGGACCGTTGTCGGTCTCCAACAACACCGTGCAACTGACCGCGTCGCCCGCACTCAAACCGGCAGTGTTGTAAAACGCAGTGACGGCCTCGTAGTCTGGCGCCCCGTTGATGGTCCAAAGATAGCGGATGTCAGCCTCGCCATCGCACGGCAGCGTGACATCCTGAACACGGCACTCAACCAGATCCCCAGGGCGACCATGGTCGCGGATCAACACCGCGCCAATATCCCCCCCAACGTCACCAGCCACCACGCTCTCAGAACCCACCTCGGGCCCATAAACCGGCTCGCCGTTCTCCACCGCACCATCCCAGGCGCGGGCAAAACAACGCACGCTCTGCCCCTCATCGACGGCCTCAGATTCCAAAACCTCAGCGTCGGCACCGGGCACGGTCTGACCCGCCACCTCCCAACGGTAGATGAGCTCAATGTCATCGCCGGGGGTCACATCCTGCGCAGCACATCTCCAGGGCTGGCAAAATGCCTCCCCCACAAGCTCTGCACTGCCAACGGTGGGCAGCGCATTGCGCACCACCACGGCCTGCGACGCCACCGGCTGACCCTGGCCCCACAAATCCGAGGGGGTCGCAACACAGCGCACCGGCACGCCCAGCGGAACCTCAGCCAACACCTGCCCGTCTTGCCCCTCCAGAACTTCCCCATCGGCTTCCCAGGCCCAATCCACCTGGACCAGATCGCCCTCGGGGTCGCTGACCTCTTCCGCAACGCATCGCAGCACCGCATCGGAACCCTGACCCAATTGCTCAACACCCACACCCACAACCACCGGGGGCAGGTTGGTCACCCGCACAGCGTCAGACTCCACCGACGCCCCCAGGTCAAATGGGTCAAGCGGGGTGACCTCACAGACCACCTCATCCCCAGGAAAGAGCGACTGGGCCCCAATCGTCGGCCCCACACCAACCCAGACACGCGGCCCCGGCGACACTCGATGCCACTGCACCAAAAAATCGGGTTCATCGCCATCCGGGTCACTCCACCCCTGGGCTTCACAGGCAAAACCACCTTCAATCCGCAAAGACTCAGGTGGTGTGACGCTGACCGACGCAATGGAGGGCGCCGTGTTGTCAATGACAACCGCCGCCGAAGCCGACGTGCCAGACTCCATCACAACCACCGCTCGCCATGCCTGCCCGCGGACCGTGTTCTGCGCAGACACCGTCGGACCATCCAACTCGGTCTCTTCGCCATTGCGCATCCATACCCACGCAGCCACATCTTCTTCAGAAATGACTTCCACGTTCAGGTCATCCCCAGTACGAGGTGCCTGCGGAGAAAACGACATCAACGGCAACGGCGCGTTGCCCCCGCTGTTGCCGTCATTGGGCACACGCCCCAAAGGCGCAGACGCAGGAGAATCTCCCAAACCGACCTGCGGCTCTTGCCCTGCAGGGTCCGCCAAGTCAGGCATCGAGGCTCCAGGGGCCTCACGAAATGTCTCAGGCTCGGAGCATGCCGCTGGCAGCGACAAGGCCCCCACCAACGCCAAGAACCAAAGGTGCTGCGCAAAACATGGATGCAAATGCATGTTACGACACTCTCCGTGAGCACATGATTTATAACGCATGGCGGCAATCCAATATGCATGACTCAAAAACAAAGCCCGCACTTGAGATTTACCCTGAAAACCTAAAAGCTACTTATAGCTTAATAAGCCAGCAAATCGCCCCCGTCAACACCCAAAATCAAGCCCGTATTCACAGCACCGCCACAAAATACGAAGTCAGCGAACTATTCTTGATTCTTTGGACAAGATGGCGGCACCGACCCCTTCAGGAGAAAGAGTGACGGGACAATTGTCAGACAGAACCTGGCTTTCAGGGGGAACGTAGGAGGGTGACGCACTCAAGGGACTTGACGCTGCATCTCACGGCGCCAGGCCGCGGGTGTCTGCCCATAGAACTTGCGAAACTGACGGGTGAAGTGCGTCCGGTCTTGCCACCCGACCCTCTCGGCGATGTCTTCCAATGACGCATCCGAATGCAAAAGCCAGTTGGCCGCCGTGGAGATTCGAATGGCGTTGATCCAGTATCCCACCGTTTGGCCTGTCCGTTTGCGCACTACGGTGGCCAGATGAGACGGCGAGCAGTGGACGGCCTGCGCCACGTCGGAGAGCGAGATGCCGCTCAAAGCGTTCATCTCAATAAAGGTCAACGCGCGTTCCAGCGGTGAATCGGGCGTGGATCTGTTGGGGTAGAGCGGCGCAGCACGCTGTATTTCACCAAGAATCAGCCGCAACCACGACAAAGCCAACTCCTGCGACTGTGCGCCATCACGTGCAAGCTCATCGAAGAGACCCTCAAAGAGAAACTCGACCTTGGCTCGGCGCCCTGGCTCAATGGTTCTGACGGGTGAGCCGCCGCTGCGAATCGATACAATGGAGGCCAACCCGGGGGTTTCAAGCCGCAGCCCCAGACAACTGGGGCAAAACCCCAGTGACCAGGCCTCGATGTCCTGCTGGCGCAGCCCCCGGTGGGGCGTGGCGGCAGGCAACATCAACACGCTCCCAGCCGCAATCCGCACACGGTGGCCGACCTCGACTTCGGCCTCCCCACGGGTCAAATACGCAATGGAACACCCAAAATGCTGCACCGTCTTATGGGGCCTCTCATCGTGACCGCTGATGCGGCGTATGGAGATGACAGGCAGATGGGTTCCAACACGCGTTTCAGCCATGGTTCCAACGTTCCTGGGCCACCTCGCGGACAATGCCAGCGGCACACACCGCCCCTTGCGCTGCCGCGCCGCTGATCTTGCCAAACCCGGCGCGGACATCACCCGCCACATAGACCCCTTCGAGCCCCGTCTGCCCCTGTTCTTGCGACTGAACAAGCGACCACCCCATCGGATTGACCTCCATCGGCACGCCCAACTGCTCAACCAACGGATTGGCGACGGCGTAGCTTCCACCCAGGAACCCACCCGTGCGCGGCACCACCTGACCACTGTCCAGAACGACGCCAGTCAACTGCCCTTCAGCGTCACTCTCCAGGCATTTGACCACCTCCAGCGCCACCCCCACCCCCTGGCGTTCAAGCTCAGCCACCAATCCGTCGCCCACAGATCTCCCATTGGCAAACCAAATCAAATCCGTGGAAGACAGCGTCTGAATCATGCTCAAATAATGCGCCACCATCTCATCCTGCGCACCGTGGGTAAAGACCGCCAGCGCACGCTCTCGCAGTTCAAAACCATCGCAAAACGGACACGGAAAGACCGAACGGCCATAGACGCGCTCAATCCCCTCCAACCCTGTCTGTGCAAGGTCATCGCGCATCCCCACCGCCAGGATTACGCGCCGAGCCCGCACCACAGAACCACTGGCCGACGTCACACAAAATACCTGCCCTTCTTTCGAAATGCTCGCGATGGCCTCAGCCCGATACTGAACCGCCTTGTATGGCGCCAACTGAGACTTGGCGACCTCCAAAAGCTCCATCGGATGCGCACCATCACGGGTGTAAAACCCATGCGACGCCTGCGTCACCCAATTGCGCGGCCACTCATCGTTGAAGACCACCGTAGACAACCGTGCTCGCCCCAAAATCAGCGCCGCAGCCATCCCCGCAGGCCCTCCGCCCACAATCACCACTTCCACCAAAGCATCAAGCACCTCAAAACCTCCCTTTGCCAAACGCACCCATCAAGGACCCACGAGCCCAAACAAGGCTCACAAATCCAATGTTAAGCAGCGAAAAACGGGCTGTTAGCGGCCAAAATATCCAAAAAGAGGCCATTCTTGCGATCTTGAGGCCTTTGCTCAAAACGCCGCCCTGCAACTCCCCTCCATGCATCACCAAACGCACAATGGCCCACAACGCACATTGCCTGGGTCCAGCCATAGGGGCGTCCTCCATCAAGACAAAAGAGTCCAGCGGATAAAATCTGCGGCCTACAAAGACGAATCTGGCCGTCGTAAATGGCGAGCTTGAATGGGAGGAGAGAAAGAGGCGCGCTCAAGGACGAACGCACCTGTGGGTCACGCTCAGTGACAGTGGCCGTTGTGGCAGTTGTTGGAGCAGCAATCCGGGTTGGTCCGGCAGAAACCGCCGGGAGGCGCGCACTGATCCGGCGCATCCCCACCATCCTCACACACACCCAGTGAGCCCACCTGGGCTGAGAACGCCCGGCAACTCAACCCACCAGAGCAATCGCTGTCCGAACAGCAAAACTGCTTGCAGACCCCAGGCTCAACGCAGTTCAGACCCGCGCTACAAAACGGCCCGCTGGACGGGTTGCACGACTCGTCGAGCCCCTGAGGGTTGGGACCCGGCAAACAGATGAGGTTGAGGTCACCCTCGACCGTCTGAGCGATGTCGCAGGTCTCTCCGGCGCCCACGTTGCAACCTTCACCATCACGGGGATCGCAGAGCGAACCCGGAGGCCTCCAACAGGAGATGGGCAGCGCGCGGGGCAGATCCTCGGCGGGTGGATTGGGAGAGGTGTCGGGAGGGTCTTGCTGGGAACTGCCGTTTTGCACAGCCACACAAGTCCCCCCAGACATCTCAAAGCCGTCGTCGCACTCACAGCCCGACTCCGCCCCCTGGAAACCCACAGGCGAAGAGTTGGGGCCGCACTCAACGGCATCGGACTCTGAAGTGTCGCCGCAACCCACGACGACCAACAAAACGGCCATGATAAGAAAGAGAGGCCAAGAACGCATAGACATGGTCAACTCCAAAAGAAGGCGCACAGTGCTCTAGACAAACCTATTGCAAACACATTGCAATAGCAAATCAAGCACAACCCTCCATCAAAAGAGCGTGACCCTTCATCCGTGCTCAAACCCGGCCTGACCATGGAAACCGAGCTCCGGCGAGTTTGGTGACATAGGGGCAACAACCCAATGGACTTGGGGTCTTTCAAGAGATTCTGGGCAGGTCTTCGCTGGAAAGTGCCATCGCTTCAGCCGATGGCATCGGTTGCGGCAACAAACCCATTGCGCAACCACAAGATCAAGCTCAGACTATCGACGTCAAACCATTCACCAACAGGTCCTGCACGGGCTCTCCACAACAAACCCCACTCAATACAGACATCCAAACGTGAAAAAACAGCACCCAAACACCAAAACAGGCCAAGCGGCGCTGTGCTGGTGGCTCACAGCAGCCTCAGTCTTGCTCTTCTTGCTTGGCGGCTGCTCCGATCCAGAGACCAACGACACAGACGCTCCCAACGAGTGCAGGCTCAACAGCGATTGCCCGGTGGGTTTGGTCTGTGTAGACGGGGTCTGTGAAGCGGGAGATGTGTGTGTCGGAGATGACTGTCCGTGCACCAGCAACGCAGACTGTGCCATTGGCCAGGGCTGCGACATCACCTCGGGCCAGTGCTTTGATTTGGAGTGCGTCGCCGATTCGGGCTGTCCTTTGGGCGACATCTGCCGCAGCGGACGCTGCATCACCGACGTCACCGCCGACCGTGACCAGGACGGCGTGCCAGACAACGAAGACCTCTGTCCAGACACCGCCAACCCCCCACAAGAGGACAACGACGGTGATGGACAGGGCGACGCTTGCGACAACGACGACGACAATGACGCCATCCCCGACACGCTCGACAACTGCCCATTGATCGCCAACCCCATCCAAGGCAACGCCGATGGCGACTCAAACGGCAACGCGTGCGACGATGACACACCAGGCATTGACGTGCGCGGCACCATCGACTTCAGCGCCTTGCCCAGCGCGCCCGTCGCCGACGCTCAGGTCTTCATCAGCGGCCGCGACGAGCCTGTGGGCATCGACAGCGACGGAAACTACGCCTTTGACAACGCCCTGGCCGAGCCAGGCAGATACTTCATCCAGGTACGCTGGGACGCTTTTGCCCCCCAACTGCTCGAAATCACCGCCCCCGACGGCACGCCCACCCTTGAGATCGCCCCCATGGTGCTGACCCCAGCAAATCAGGGCGACACCGCCATCGCTGCGCGCGGCATGGTCCAACTCCAAGGCAGCGACGCCCAGGAAGACATCGTGGTCCGCGCCCGAATCGAAGGCACACTGGTCGACACCACGTTGACCGACTCGGAAGGTCGATTTGCACTCGCCTTGGCGCCGACCAACCACACCTTGAGCTTCTCCAAAACTGGCTTTGAACCCTTGGAAATCACCGCCGTCTTCAACAACCAGGGCGAACTCGAAGGGCGCTTCAGCGTCGATGGTCAACCTCTGGAAGAAGCGACCCTGACCATGACGCCCATCCCACAGGCGACCTTGAGCGGCCTGGTGGCCAGCGACACGCTGGAGAACCTGCGGGACTGGCCCGAACGGGCAGTGACGACGCTCTTGAGCGAGGACCAATCGGTGCGGCGCGTGGCCATCATGGCCAACGCCCAACAAGGCCAGGGCCAGTTTCAATTTGTGGGCTTGGAGCCTGGCAGCTACACCCTCAACATCAACGCACGCGGTCACCTGCCCTTCACCAGCGCGCTGGAGCTGGTTCAGGGCGACAACAACCTCGAAGACCTCCTGGGCCAATCTGTGATCACCCTCGAAGCCGAGGACAACGACACAGCCGCGCTGATGCAAGGCACCGTACAACTCCAGGGAGAGGATCGCCAAGACGGCAACAATGGCGGCGTGCTCGTGCGCGCCAGCGTCCAAGGCAACATCGTGGGAACCTCGATCAGCAGCGCCGACGGCGTCTTTGTCTTTCTGGCCAGCCGCCAGAACCACACATTGACCTTCTCCAAGGCCAACTACCTGCCCCGCGACATCCCGGTCGTCTGGGACGAGGTCCAAAACCGCTTTGAGGTCGATGAAACCCCGCTGAACGACATTGTCATCACGCTGAGCTTGCAAGCCTTGAGCGATCTGGACGCCGACGGTGTCATCGACGCGCTGGACAACTGCCCCCGCACCGCCAACCCCAACCAGGACAACCTTGACGGAGACGACCAGGGCGATGCCTGCGACGTCGACCGGGACGGAGACCTGATCTTCAATGGCCTGGACAACTGCCCCTTGACCTTCAATCCCATGCAGGACGACTTTGATGGTCTGGGTCGCGGCGATGCGTGCACCGCAGCCAGCGCCCGGCAACCCCTGCTGGTTGGCTGTGGCATCAGCAACCAACACCTCGACACCCGCGAGCGCCCCAACGAACTTCGGGCAAGCTGCGGCGGCACACGCGCCGGTGAACTTGTCTATCAACTGGGCGTTCAACGCGGCGAAGAATGGACCGTGGAGGTCGAGGCCGAACATCCCGCGATCATTTATCTCCTGGATGCGGACGGCAACGAAGTCGAATGCATCCCAAGCCGACGGGCCACCTTTGGCAGGGGCCTTGATCCTGGCCAGTATCTGGTGGTCATCGACGGCCTTGGCAGCGACCTTGACGCAGGCCCCGTCAAAGTCTCCATCCAATCCCCCCAAAGCTGCGCTGCGCGCTTCACCCAGGTCCAGTCCGCCACAACAAGCATCCGCCAATCAAGAGCTGCGGCGCTGGCAGACTTCAATGAAGACGGCGTCCTTGACCTGCTAAGCGCCGAGGTTGCCGAAGGTGTTGCCCTCTATACCGGCAACGGCAACGGCACCTTCTCACAACGACAGACCATCTCGTCCGAACACAACAGCCGCTGGGTTCAAACCAGTGACCTCAACAACGACGGACACGCGGACATCGTCTTTGGCAACCACAGCGACAACGAAGTGAAGATCGCCCTGGGACGAGGCGATGGCACCTTTGACCCATCCATCAGTCTGCCAGCGGGCCAGGAGCCAGAACAATTTATTCTTGGTGACATCCAAGGCGACGGCATTCAGGACCTGCTCATCTCCAGCCGCGACGACAACACCCTGACAGTGTGGCGCGGCAACGGAGATGGCACCTTTTCACAGCGCCAGGACTACGGCGGCATCAACCGCTCATGGGGCATGAAGCTCAGCGACATCGACCTTGATGGGCGCATGGACCTGATCATGTCTTCGGGCGACGACGACAGCGTCAACATCCTCAAAGGCACCGCTCGGGAGACGTTCGCAGCGCCAATCAACATCGGCGTGGGCAGAGCCCCCAGAGGGATCGACGTTGGAGACGTCAACAACGACGGGTGGCCCGATCTCCTGGTCGCAAACTCCATCAGCTACAACGTCGAGATCCTCTTTGGGGACCCTCAAGGAGCTTTTGAGCGCCGGGAGTTCATCTCGCTGGGGACCAACCAGGTGGATGTGCTCGCGCTGCATGACTTCAACGGCGACGGTCACCTGGACCTGACCCTGACGCTCACATTTACACGCACGCTCGTCTTCTATCAGAACAATGGCCAGGGCGCTTTCACAGAGTTTGCGCGCTTTGACACCCCACAAAACCCAGACAACATCGCGCTGGGAGACGTCAACAACGACGGCACCCAAGATGTCATCGTGCTCCAGGGCGCCGCCATCGACAACAACCCATCCCCCGTCTTCACGCACCTCAACTCTCCCCAGGCCGACTACGCCCCCCAAAGCAACACGTTCGTCGGCGACCGACCCAACGGCCTCACCACCGGCGATCTCAACAGCGACGGACACCTCGACGCGGTCATCACCCACAACAACAGCGACGACGTCTGGATCATGCTCGGCTCCACACAAGGCACCTTCCAAGAGCACCAACGCATCGCCCAAAACGCACCGCGCGCCCCAAAACTGGGCGATCTCAACAGCGACGGCGTCTTGGATCTGGCCTTCATCAACAACGACGGCGCGACGGCCGCATCCATCATGCTTGGACGCGGCGACGGCACCTTTGAAGCGCTCCGAGACATTGAGCCCGACGTGAACGGCGAGTTTGAGGACCTGCACATTGCCGACCTCAACAACGATGGGCATCAGGACCTCGTCGTCGCCAAAAACACCCCGCGCAGCCACGTCTTTGTCGCGCTCGGCGCCGGGGACGGCACCTTCCCGCAAGAGTTTGTCGATGATGGCTTCCTGCCCAATGACAACCTGCAGAGCGTGACACTCGGAGACATCAACACAGACGGTATTCTGGACATTGTGGCCATTTCTCCTGTGAACACGGCCGCCGTCTCGGCGTTGGGCAACGGCGATGGCACCTTTGGTGAACCACAACACCACCCATTGCCCAGACTCGCGCTGGACCGGCACGTCATGGAGGACCTCAACGGGGACGGCACTCTGGACATCGTCACCCCATCCATCAGCACCAACGACTGCTACATCCTGGCCGGCAACGGGGACGGCACCTTTGCAGTCCCACAACTCATCGCGCAGGACCACATCCCACGTTTTGTGGAGACCATGGATTACGACGCCGATGGCCAGCCTGAGCTCTTGATCGCCTTCTCCAACAGCACCGACATTGAGGTCTGGCAAAACCAGCCCGATGGCACCTTTGAGCGCATCCACAGCTTTGCAGGGCTGCGCATCTACCAACTGCTGGCCGCCGACGTCAACGGCGACGGTCAAAGCGACCTCCTCACCCTCAACATCGACGACTCGCTCGGAACCATCCTCAGCCGCAAAACCCAAACGCGCGCCGCGCGCCAGGCCGACTCTTCCCTGCCCCCTTGCGACGGACAAATCACACCGCTGCAAAACCTGCCGGGGAGCGCACAAGCCTTCATCCCCATCATCGACGCCCCATGCCGAGTGAACAGGCTGACCCTGGACCTGAGCTTCGCACAAGAATCGCGCGGCGCGGTCGCCTTGGCATCCCCCGATCGACTGGCCGTTGACTTAAGCAGCACCCCAGCACCCAATGCAGCCCCAGGGCTGTGGCGCCCGGAGTCCATCACCGCGCTGGCACGCTTTGAATCGACGCCGCTGTCTGGCCAGTGGAAGCTGCACACCGAAGGGTTGGAGATCGACAGTGCCCAGATGCTCATCAACACCTATCCTGAAGACCCCTTCAACCCAGACACACAGGCGGAACTGTGCACCCCAGATCTCGACCAACCCGACGTCGCCGAGTTCTTCTGCCGCCTGCCCCGCGCGCTGCTGCCACCGCTGCCCGATGAAGACACCCCAGACGACGACTTTGTCCTTGAAGATGCCCAGGACGAGGACGTCTTCCTGCTCGAAGGGGACTTTGCCGGTGCCTTCATTCGCGGTCAGACCATCGAAGTGCAGGTCGCAGCCGCCGCCAACACCCCACTGAAGATCGAGCTGCGCGCCGCGCTGGCCACCCAACCGCTGGCCACCGCCATAGAAGTCGCCCCCGGCCTCTGGGGGCTCTTCTTCACCGTCCCCCCCGAATACTCAGGGCGCTACTTTGCGGTCCACATTCAGGCAGAAGGGGCTCAAAACCTGCCCTACGAGCTGCGCGCTGGCGCCGCCCCGTAACACTGCACACCATGGCGCAGCCTGCCCAGACCACCTCGCACCAAAGCACAGAAAACCGGCTTGATTTGGGGCTCTTCCAAATCAAGCCGGTTTTCTGTGCTTCGGCATCACTCAGCGGGGCAAAGTAAAGCGGAAGACCTGGTTGCCCAGCAGATCGGGCACGACGATGGTCCCGCTTTGGGGATCGATGTCGAGGTCGGCGGTGGAAGAGAGGTTGTGGGGCGCCTCGGAGAGGTTGGCGACCATGGTGCTGGTGCCATCGGGGTCCAGGAGAAAGAGCGTGCCGTTGATGTCCGAGAGCAGGTACTGCCCATCGACCTTGCCGATGCCATCCCAGACCCCTTCGATCTCACCGATCCGGGTGGCGTCGCCCTGGGCGTTGAGGGTGAAGACGCCGCTGGGGGTGCCATCGGGAGGAAAAGAGCCCAGGTTGGACACCACCACGGTGTCACCATCGACCAAAAGCCCGTTGGGGGCCACCAGCGCCGGATCATCCGAGAAGACCTCAACACCTTCCCCAGGAGTGTAGCGGTGGATGACGTTCTGAACCGTGTCGCTGATGTAGACCTGACCGCCGCCGGTGGCGACGTCGTTGAGGAAGCCCGCACCCGGCACGGGGATGAAGTTGGTCTCCCCGCTGTCCAGATTGACCTCAACCAACTGGCCCGAGCTGTGCGCCGCGTAGAGCACGCCGTCCATGGTGGAGATGCCCAGCACGTCGCCTTCGGGCAGTTCCACAAAGTTGCGATCAATGACTGCGCCGTCGGGGCCGAGCTGAGCGATGGTCGCCGGGGCATCGGGGGTCTGGCCGGTCAAGTCAAAGTTCTGACCAAAACTCGACACATACCAGCGCTGACCTTCGGCATCCCAATGGGCGCTCTCAGGGGCAATGAACTCAGCGTCGATGGGGGTCAAGGCGATGGCGTCGCTGGCAAGGCTGTTGTCAGCGCCATCGTCGCCGCAGGCGGCCACAGCGTAGGTCAAAGCAAGGAGGATGATGAGCAGGTTGGCGTTTTTGGCGTTCAGCATGGTCTTTGTCTCCATTGAATCGATTTGGGCGCACGAGGCCCCTGGCTCAGAAAAGCCTTTTGGGTTGTGTTCTTGGCGATGAAACGGCTTTGGTGTCGGCGCCCGTGGCGCCTTAGGGCGTGTTTGCAAAATGGGACCGAGACAGGCGAGCCCGATGGCATCGAGGCCGAGAGTCGAAAGGCTTGGAGTCACGACAGTGACTCTCAAGAGATGACATTGGAAAATGGCATCTCTTAGACCTTGAGATTCTCTACAATCGAAGAGAGCGCAGACGAACTGGAGGTTCGTCAAGCATCGATGACGACGGGATCGTTGTCATCGGGCCGCATGTCGATGGGATATTTTGCAAACACGCCCTAATCAGGTTCTGTCAGTGGGGATGTGAACCCCCATGGAACCTGACATGTCATCGATGGTTGGATGAGAGGATTTGGGCCACGGCCTCGGCGACGCCTTTGGCCGAAGCGGGGTTTTGCCCGGTGACCAGACGCTCACTGACAATCACGTTGGCCTGGAACTTGTCGGCCCCCACAAACTCGGCCCCGCGCTCGCGAAGGCGCGTTTCGAGCAAGAAGGGCATCACCTCGGTCAACTCCACGGCGTCCTCTTCGGCGTTGGTGAAGGCGGTCACGGTCTTGCCCGCCACCAGATAATCACCACCGGCGAGCTTGATGTTGACCAGCGCCGAGGGACCATGGCAGACGGCCGAGACCACGCCGCCTGCGTCGTAGATTTGCGCGGCGAGCTGTTGGAGACCGGCGTGGTCGGGCAGGTCCCACATGGTGCCGTGGCCTCCAGCAAAGAACATCGCCTGGTACGTCTCGGCCTTGACCTCGGACGGCGTCAGCGTGTTTTGCACGCGCCGCATCAACGGCGCCGAGTCCAAAAAGCGGGCGTTGACCGGATCTTTTCGATCCACGCCGTCCATCGGCGCCGCGCCCCCCTTTGGGCTGACAAAGTCCACCGCAAACCCGGCCGCCTCAAAGACTTCGTAGGGGTGGGTCACCTCCGAGAGGTAGAAGCCGGTGGACTTGCCAGTGTCGCCAAGCTGGCCGTGGCTGGTCAAAACAATCAAAACGCGGGGCTTGTCCTGGGGCGAAGTCATGGGAACCTCCTTGGTCGAAGAGCAGTTGATGAGCACAACGCAAAGCGCCGCGAGGCTGATGAAGAGCACTGAGCGTGTCGAAGGCATGTGGATGTCTCTTTTGGGTTGATGCGACAGCAGCATGCCGCCGACGGTTGTGAAGTTACGGCGATCAACTCATATTGTGTAGAGTACAAATGGTTGAATGACTTGTGCACAAAAGGTACAAACTGCTGTGGACATCAAACTCTTGAACATCCAGACCTTCTGCCTGACCTACGAGCTGGGCGGCTTCACGCAGGCGGCGCGCGCGCTGGGCGTCACCCCTCAGGCCGCCAGCCGCTCGGTGGCGCGCTTGGAGCAGACGCTCGGAGTGGTCCTCTTTCGGCGCAATACGCGTCAGGTCCGCCCCACCGACGCCGGGCGCCAGTACTACGAGTCCTGCCGCCGCGCGCTGGGCATCCTCCAGGAGGCCACCGAGCGAGTGAAGGGCGACCACGAAGAGCCCGCCGGAGAGGTCCGCGTCAGCGTCCCGACCACCTACGGGCACCACCGCTTCATCCCCATGCTGGGGCGCTTTCGCCAAAAACACCCCAGGGTGAGCGTGGACGTTCAGGTCTCCAACACCAACGTTGACTTTGTGCGCGACGGCTTTGATCTGGCCATTCGGATGGGGCGGCTCGACGACGCCTCATTTGTGGCGCGTCGCCTGGGCCTCTTCTCGCTGGGGGTCTTTGCCAGCCCAGACTACCTGTCGCAGCACAGCGCCCCGCAAACGCTCGACGACCTCCAGCACCACGAGTGCGCCGTCTTTGTCATGCCCCGCACTGGCCGACTGCTGCCCTGGAGCTTTGAAAACGAGCCCACGGTCGTGCTCCCAAACGCCTCGGTCCATATACGGGACGACGTCCTGGGGCTGGTCAGCTTTGCCCGCGCGGGTTGCGGCCTGGTCCAGATGTACCGCTTTCTGGTGGAACGGGAATTGGCCAGCGGTGCACTTGTGGAAGTGTTGCAGCAACACAAAGGGGTCGCGCGGCCCTTCTCGCTCATCTACCCACGGCAAACATCCCAGCGCCCCGCCGTCCGCGTCCTGATCGACCACATCGTCGAAGCATCTCAAAACGACAAACAACCCCCCACGACGCCCACCCCCGCAGAGGCCCCCCATGACCGTTGAAAACCTCTCCACCGACGCGCTCATTGGCCGTCCCCACAAACCACACTTTTGGCCCGAGCCCTTCTTCACCGCCGACTACAAGCGCTTCAACCACCCCAACGCCCAACTCCAAACCCACCGGCGCAGCCTGCCGCTCTACGGCGGCGAGCTGGACTTGAGCGTCTGGTGCCTGACGCGCGACGACACCCACAAATTCGAAGACGTCGCAGCCTCCTGGTTTGCGATGCTCCACAACCACGACCCCCAAGAGCCGCTGACCCAAACGCACCTCAACGAACACATCTACATCGACCCAGACCACCCCACAGCCCTGCCCCACAGCACCCACACCCAAGCCCTGCTCTGGGAACTCGCCGATGTGGGCTGTCTAATGTGGGACTGGGAAGGCGCGACCGCAGCCCAAGACCCTTCATACCAACGCCGATACCATTTCCAACGCGTCTTCCTCTTTGTCTCGCCGCAAACCACCGCCAACGACATCGGCGCACAACACGCCAAAGCGGCCCAGGCGCTCCAAAAACTGGTCCAGCCCCCCAACACCATGGCCCGGCACGCCTTCCGAGACCTCATCCAGGCCGACTTGACCCGACTGACCCAAATCTGCGTCGATCACGGCACCTACGGCGACGCCTTCCTACCCAATGAACCCATTGAGCGATGGTGGGTCCCGCGCAACGACGGCAACACCCGGCACATCGTCTTCCAAACCCCATCTTCCTGGATGGCCATCGCCTTCACGACATCATAAAGAGCCCAAACCCCACCGCCCCTTCCCTCCCAAAGCCTCCAAAACCCACGGCTCATAACCAAAGCGCTGTGTTGAACGCCGCCAGGGTGTCCAAACCCACATGAAATCACACAGCGTCCACCACAGCGCCCCCATCAGCCAATGAACACCTTGGCCTCTCTGCGCCACCAACCCCACACACAAGCCACCCCAAATCACACACACTTCAACCCCGTACTGACGGTCATCCAAGCAAGCGTGACACACATCACGGCCTCTTAAAACTGAGTTTTCAAGGCAGTTGGCCCACTTGATGCTCTAGGAAAGGCTCGTCACACAGCGAGCCAACAAGGAGACCTCGAATGAGCCAGTACAAAACCCCCCGCAAATCCATCGCCGCCACCGGCATCATCATCGCCGCCCTGCTCACGCTGGCCTCCACCGCGGCCTTCGCCGACGTCGGGCTCACCGGCTCCACCTACATGCCCGATCAGGTGGCGTTGGAGTGCAACTCGGCCTGCGATGTGGAGTTGATGCTTTGGAACGATGGTGTGGAGGACGGTCTGCTCATCATTGACTACAACGTCTGCACCAGCGCCAACAACGCCAACTGCAACCTGGTCACCTGGTCGGGCAGCGCCACCGGCCAGCAAGGCCTCATCTTCATCCCCGAATCCCAGAACTTTGACGCCGACCACATGCGCACCATCGACTTCACCGGCTCTTCTGGTGACGACACGCTCTATTTTGACGACGCCGACTTCCCCGAGAGCACCGTCTTCGCCGACACCAACGGCGGCAGCGACACCGTCTACGGCGGTCGCAAGCACGACAACGGCATGAGCGCCAACTACATTGAGATGGACGGCGGCGACGACACCTACTACGCCCGCGGCAGCCTCAACTACGTCTTTGCCAGCAGCGGCAACGACACCTTCCATTGCGAAAGCGCCGTCTACATCGAGTTCTACGGCGGGGCAGGCGAAGACACCTTCAACGGCTGCGACGACAAGTCCACCTACGAGCACGTCGAGGGCGGTGACGACAACGACACCATCAACGGCGTCAGCGCCGGATACACCTTCTACTACGGCGACGGCGGCAACGACACCATCACCGGCTCCAGCCGCGCCGACGACATCCTCAGCGGCGGCGACGGCGATGACACCATCTACGGCGAAGGCGGCGCCGACGAAATCGAAGGCGGCGCGGGCATCGACACCATCAACGGCGGCGACGGCGCCGACACCATCGACGGTGGCGACGACAACGACACCATCAACGGCGACGCGGGCAATGACACCATCAACGGCGACGGCGGCGATGACACCCTCAGCGGCGGAGAAGACGACGACACCATCAATGGTGGTGACGGCGACGACACCATCAACGGTGACGCGGGCAACGACACCCTCTACGGCAACGGCGGCGACGACAGCATCTACGGCGGCGACGACGACGACACTATTGACGGCGGCACCGGCACCGACATCCTCGACGGCGGCGCAGGCACCAACGACGTGGACCAGGGCAG
>CAKZKQ010000150.1 GCA_937123825.1 uncultured Pseudomonadota bacterium | reverse complement strand
CGGCGCTTAGACCGCTCAACTTCACCCTCAACGCCCACTGGCTCTTTGCCAACAAGCCCATTGAGTTGGCCCAGCAAAGCAACCGTGGCAACGTCTTGTTGCCCGTCATCGAACGCGAAAACCACCTCGTCCTGCGCGTCGGGATCGGCATCATCGAAGGGCTGACCAGTACCATCGAAGCCCCTCTGCTGCTGGACCGCACGGTGGGCGATGATTTTGCCGAGGACATCGACACCTCGGGCTTTGGAGACCTCGACTGGAGGGTCAAATACACCCTCTCGGAGCGAAGCGCCGACCGGTTCGGGGTGGCCATTGAGGGGCTGGTGACCTTTCCCACCGGCAGCCAGGAAGCCATGACCAGCTCGGGCAGCTTCGCTGGCGGCTTCAACATCATCGCCGACGCCACCTACGGCCCCATCACCCCCATCGTCAACGTCGGCTATGTGGCGCGTCCCAGGCGAGCATTCGTCAACACCGCTGATGACGACCTGCTGCGTTATGGCATCGCCGCGCGCTATGCCTTGCTGCCCGCCGACAAGCTCTCTGTCATTGGCGAGTGGTCGGGTTCGGCCTCGGTGGCGGACTTTGTGGGGGGCAATGAGTTTGGTGTGGGCGCCATGACCTCCTTCTTTGGGCTGGCGCTCAGCGCCGGGGCCACCGTGGGGCTGGGCGACCAGGTCGGCACCCCGGCCTTCAGGGTCTTCACCGGCCTGTCCTACGCCACCGGCGGCAGCATCGCCGACCGCGACGGCGATGGTTTGACCGGCGGGGCCGATCTCTGCCCTGAGCTGCCCGAAGATCGCGACGGTTTTGAAGACAACGATGGTTGCCCAGAGACCGACAACGACGGCGACGGTCTGGCCGACGCCATCGACAAGTGTGCGCTCGAACCCGAAGACACCGACGGCTTTGAAGACAACGACGGCTGTCCCGAAGATGACAACGACGGCGATGGGCTGGCCGATGGCGACGACAAATGCCCCAACCAGGCCGAAGATCAGGACGGCTTCAAAGATGAAGATGGTTGCCCCGACCTGGACAACGACGGGGACGGGCTCTCGGACGCGGTGGACCAGTGCCCCATCGCCTCGGAGACCCCCAACCAATGGCAGGACGACGATGGTTGCCCTGATGAGCGGCCCACCTACGTCTTTGACCGCGACGTGCCGCTCATCCTCTACTCCATCAAGTTCAAGAGCGGCTCAGACGAACTCCTGCCCGAGTCCGAGTCCATCCTTGATGACCTGGCCACCTCGCTCCAGGCCCAGGCCGACCTCATCATCCGCGTCGAGGGGCACACCGATGACCGCGGCGATGCGTTCAAAAACCTGGCTCTGAGCCAGCAACGCGCGCTGCGTGTGGTCAACGCGCTGGTCGACCGCGGCATCGACAAACGCCGCCTGACCTACGAGGGCTACGGAAAATCCAGGCCTCTGGTCCCCAACAAGGACCGAGACAGCCGCGCCAAAAATCGGCGCGTGGAGTTCCTGGTCATCCAATAGCCCTTTCCCACCTGTGCCTGCTTCAATCTCCCATGGGCACACCTCAACGCAGCCCCAATACCCCTCAGCCAGCGAGTCGGTGCCAGCACCCAGCGGCTTGGCCGCCTTTTGCCCCCAAACGCAAAAAACCCGCGTGCAGAGGCGCAAGCGGGTTGATGTCAGCAGCCCACGAGGGCCGCTGAATTTCATCTTTGGAAGGATGCGGGATCAGAGGTTGCGAACCACCGTGTGGAGGATGCCGCCGTTCTTGTAGTAATCGACCTCGACGGGGGTGTCGAGGCGAACGACGGTGGTGAAGGTGGTCTTGGTGCCGTCTTCGGCAGTCGCGATGACCTCAAGCTCATCAAAGGGCTTGATGTCGTCGCCCAGGCCAGGGATGTCGAAGGTCTCTTTGCCGGTCAGGCCCAGCTCGTCGGCGCCTTCGCCGTCCTTGAAGCACAGCGGCAGCACGCCCATCCCCACAAGGTTGGAGCGGTGGATGCGCTCGAAGCTCTTGGAGATGACCGCCTTGACGCCCAGCAGCAAGGTGCCCTTGGCCGCCCAGTCACGCGAGGAGCCGGTGCCGTACTGCGTGCCCGCCAACACGATCAACGGCGTGCCGTTCTCGATGTACTTGGTGGCCGCATCAAAGACAAACTCGACCTCGCCGGTGGGGAAGTAGGTCGTGTAACCCCCTTCGGTGCCGGGGGCGATCTGGTTGCGGATGCGCACGTTGGCAAAAGTGCCGCGCATCATGACCTCGTGGTTGCCGCGACGGGAGCCAAAGGAGTTGAAGTCCCAGGGCTTGACGCCTTTGCCAGTGAGGTACTGCCCAGCAGGGCCATCGGCGGGGAAGGCGCCAGCGGGGCTGATGTGGTCGGTGGTGACCGAGTCGCCCATCTTCAGCAGCACGCGCGCACCCTTGATGGGCTCGACCGGGTCAAGCTCGCGCTTGATGCCCTGGAAGAAGGTCGGCAACTGGATGTAGGTCGACTCGTCGCGCCAGGGGTAGAGGTCGGACTTGACCGCGTCGATGGCGTTCCAGCGGGGCTCTTCGGTGGCGTCCGAGTAGCGCTCGCGGAACATCTCGGGGGTGATGGCCATCTGCAAGGTCGCCTGGATCTCCTCATCGGAGGGCCAGATGTCTTTCAAAAAGACGTCGTTGCCGTCCTTGTCCTTGCCCAACGAGTCCTTCTGCAGGTCGATGTTGACCGTACCAGCCAGGGCGTAGGCCACGACCAGGGGCGGGCTGGCCAAGTAGTTGGCCAGGATCTTCTGGTGGATGCGGCCCTCGAAGTTGCGGTTGCCCGACAAGACGCTGGCCACGACCAGGTCGCCTTCGTCGATGGCGGCTTCGATGTTGCTGTCCAACGGACCAGAGTTGCCGATGCAGGTGGTGCAGCCGTAGCCAACGTTGGCAAAGCCAAGCTGCTTGAGGCTCTCGCTCAGGCCCGCCTTCTCGTAGTACTCGGTGACCACGCGCGAGCCAGGGGCCAGCGAGGGCTTGACCCAGGGCTTGATCATCAGGCCCTTCTCGACCGCCTTCTTGGCAAGCAACCCCGCGCCCAACATCACGCTGGGGTTGGAGGTGTTGGTGCAGGAGGTGATGGCCGCAATGACCACATCGCCGTGGTTGAGCTTGTAGTCGTCGCCGTCTTCGACCTTGACGGTGGCCTCGGCGTCCAGATCGGAGTCCTTGAGGCCATGGCCACTGTGGCCCATGGGGGCCGTGAGGCTCTTGACGAAGGCCGGGCGCATGTCGGAGAGGTTGGAGGTCATATCCGCCGGAGTGACGGTGTTCATGTCGGCCGCATCTTCGCGCCGCCGGTTCATGTCGAGGGGCGGGCGCATATCGA
>CAKZKQ010000149.1 GCA_937123825.1 uncultured Pseudomonadota bacterium | reverse complement strand
CCGGAGTTGACCAGCGCCGCCCCGGTCCTCTTTGTCTACCCACCCAATCCCCACCCCATCGCGCGCGTTTTTCTGGAGTTCATGGCCGCCCAGACTCCCGCTGGAGCATGAACTGGCGCAGCCCACGACCGCTCATCGCCGCACGTGTCTCCTGAGCACTCGCCGCAGCGCCGTGGCGTCGCCATAACCCACCTCGGCCGCCGCTGCCTCCACCGACATGCCGCTCTGGATCAACTCCCGGGCCGCGTCCACGCGAATGCGCTGAATGAACTGGATTGGCGTCATCCCGCAGACCCTGCCAAGCCGGCGCGCCAGCGTCCGCGGTCCCAGACCGGCCTGGGCCGCGACGTCCGAGACGTAAAAAGACGCCGCCACGTGCTGGCGCACCCAGTCGTGCGCCCGAACAAGCTGCGGATCGTGCTGTATCAACGCCATCAAGACCATGTAGGGCCGTTGGGTCTGACGCCGGTCCAGCAAGAGGTAGCTGGCGCACAAGTCTGCCACCACGCCCCCTGCCAGGCGCTCCACCAACGCCAGCATCACGTCCGCGTGGGCCATCGCCGCGCCCCCCGTCATGCACATCCCCCCATCCACCAGCACACACTCACCCTGGACCGTGATCGCCGGGTAGCGCGCGGCCAGCTCGCCCTTTAAAAACCACGACGTCGTGGCGACCTGCCCGTCGAGCGCCCCAGCGGCGGCCGCCACAAAGACCCCCGCGCACGACGTGACAATCTGAACTTCCCGTTGGCGGGCCGTGCGCATCACGTCGATGGCCCACTGGCCGTGCTCGCTGGTCAACACCCTCTCGACCTCCTCGTAGGTGGCGCTGCCCATGCCTGGCAAGACCACCACCGACGCTTGCGCCGGCAGCGCCTGCCCTGGCCGCAGGACCACAGACTCAAAGATGGACGCCTGCGAGAGGTTCTGGGTCGCTCGGTTGGCGACATCCAAAATGTCGAGGCTCAGCGCAAAGCCCGTGCGCAGCCCCTCGGGGAGTTCCAGGATGGCGATTGTGTGTGTCAAAAAAGGTCTCATAAGTGTCAAGTTTGACACTGGCTCAAAGAGGTCGTCAACCCCAACATCTACACAGCATCCACAGCGGATTGTATCGGTTTACAATCCGCACGGGGTGGCCCAGGTTTGAACCTGAGGCGCTGACCTCTGATGTGGAGGCGTTTGTGCCTGGGGTCCAGGCGTTGGGGGTGGGATGAAGAAGCTCTTGCGCAAGATCTACACGTTGCCGGTCTTTGTTTTGCTTGGCCGACCGCTCTTTGCCATGGCCCAGGTGGCTTGGTTGGAGCCGCTGGCGCTGGGACAGGCCCGGCTCTTTGCCCGCCTGGTGCACCACACCTACGGACGCCGCCCTCAGAAGGACGCCGCCGCGCTTGCCCAGGAGTGGAACCGCTTGATGCCCACCCCGCGCAGCGCCTTTCCCGTGGTCAGCACCGAAGGCGATACGGCGTTTGTGGAGATCCGCATTGAGTGTCCGCTTCGCGGCACGGGCAATCCCGAGGCGTGTTGGCGCTCGATGGAGTTTGATCGGGCGTTGATCGAGGCGTCGGGCGGGGAGCTGGTCGTGATGGAGTCGCAGTCGGTCACCGGCGGCCAGTGCTGCAAGCTGGCCATTCGCCCCAAAGGCCGCGGCTTTGATGATCTGCCGGTGGCCCACCCCCGGTGGCGCTCCAAAACTGAGCGCTGAGTGGGTTCAGTCCCACTCGGGTGTGAGTCGGGAGCCAAAGGCCTCACGTTCGGCCTCGGAGAGTGCTTCATAGGCAGCTTTGGTGCAGGTCATCTTGACCCCCATCATCGGCGCGCCGCGCTGGTTGCTTTTGCGCTGGTTGGTCAGGCCAGCCAGGCGCGGATCGACGGACGTGAGCGGGGCGTGGACCCAGATGCGCTTGAGCGAAGGCACAAAGAGGTCCGGCAGTTGGCCAAACTTCTGACCCAGCACGGCCTCCTCCAGTTGGGGGATGGAGACTTTGGCAGGCCATTTTTTGTAGTTGCTCTGCAAGTCCAGGTGTCGCAGTGCAGGCCAATCAATGGCCGAGCCCAATTTGGAGATCTTGGCGTTGAGGATCGAGAGCGTTTCGAGCGATTTGTGGGTGTAGATGCCCTCGGGCAGCGCTTTGAGGGGGACGCAATCGGTGCTCAAGGTGCGCAGCGTCTGGCACTGGCCCAGGGAGTCGGGCAGCGTTTTTAGCTTCTTGGTCCAGTCCAGCTCCAGCGTCTCCAGCGGCAGCTGCCCCAACGTGTCTGGCAGCGCGGTGATGGGTGCGCTGACAATTTTCAGCGACTTCAGGCTGCTCAGCGTGGCGAGGTCTGGCGGGAGCTCTTTGAGGCGTCTGCCTTTGATGACCAGCGTTTCCAGCGACGTCATCCCTGAGATGCCTTCGGGGATGACGCTGACCTTCTCGTGGATGAAGAGCGATTTGACCCGGTCCAGGGCGTAGAGGCCGGACCAGTCCGTGAACTTGCTGGACCAGATGTGGACTTCCTGGAGTGAGGCCTGCACGCCTTCGGGCAGCGGGGGCAGCCCGGTCATATTCTTGTCGTATTCGCCGATGCTGATGCCCACCATGCCATCACAAACACCTGTGGCCATGAGCTTGGCCAGATCTTCGGGGGTGGTCTTGGGTTCCATCCCCAGACACTTGGTGGTGGGGTCCCAGGTGAAGCGAGTCTTGGGGGTGGTGTCCACGGATTTGGGCGGCGGGCCTTCTGGGTAAACGGCGACGATCTCTGGAAATTTCATGTGTTCCTGGCCAGTGTGGTGTGTTGAGTTGGAAGCCCAGTCCCAAATGTTGAGTGGCGATAGGATGGGGCAACACAGCGCCGCTTGCAATAGAAGGTCTGCTCAAAAGAACAGTTGTTTGTCGATGGAGTTGTCAACGGCCTGAGGGCTTCAGTGTGCCTTGGTGTCAATGGGCGCGGTGTTGGGCGCGGTAGGCTGAAGGGGACATCTTGGCCCAGCGGCGAAACGCACGGCGGAAGTTGGCCGGGTCGGTGTAGCCCAGCACATAGGCGATCTCGTCGAGGTTGGCGCGCCCCGATGTGAGGTGATCTCGGGCAAGTCGAAAGCGGACCTCGTCGAGCAGCGTCCGAAACGACTTGCCCTCGTCTTTGAGGCGTCGGTGGAGCGTGCGCGGGGTGAGGTGGAGCCGGTGGGCGACGGTGGTTTGGGAGGGGAAGCCTTGCTCGTGCTCCAGCAAGAGCCTGCGGACCTGGGCGGCGGTCGAGGCCCCTGAGCCCAACTCGCTCAGTCGCTGGCGGCAGATCCGGGCGCCCTGCTCCAGGAGGTCGGGTGCGGTGGGTTTGAGCGGCAAATCCAGCGAGCCTGCGGAGACCGTCAGCCCCGACCAGGGTTGGTCGTAGAGGACCCGGGTGCGGGCCACGTCTCGGGCCAGCGCGGCGTATTTGGGGGTGGGGAAGGGGAACGAGAGGCTGCGCACCTCCACGTCCCCCAATGACATGGCGTCGATGATGTTGCGGATGCTCAGCAGCACGGCCTCAAGCAAGGGCCCGGCGGCTTCACCCAGCGAAAACTTCAGCGCCACGATCAGCCGGATGTCGTCGTCGCCGTGCGCCTCGTGGGTGATGGTCAGGTGCGAGAAGCGCACCGAGACAAACCGCTCCAGGACATCGAGCGCGTCCCGAAATGTCCGGCTGCTCAGCGCCGCGTACCCCACAAAGCCGTGCGTGGCGGCGATGAGCCGCTGCCCTAGAAAGAGCCCCAGTGCGGGCTCTTGTGAAAGCGCGATGGCGCCCACCAGCAGGGCGTTGAAGACGTCGGACGAGAGGCTGACCACCTCATTGTCGAGCGTGGGCAGCCCCAGACCGCTGGCCCCGAGCCAGTGCGGCAGGTCGGAGGGTTTTAGGAAGGAGGCGATGTGGCGCAGGTAGGAACCGGCCAGGATAAGCTGGGGTTGTTCGGTCATCATGGCGTGATTGTCTGAATATAACCGGTTTTTGTCAAAAAATGACCTTCTGTCGCCATCCGGGTTCTGCCACACTGGTTATGGTCACACCTGGGAGGTTGCCATGACGGTTCAAGCAGAGATTTCGGGACACAAGATCGAGGTTGAACGCAACGAGACGTTGCTCCAGGCCGCCCTGCGCAACGGACTGAACTTTCCCAACGCCTGCCGCGTGGGCGGCTGCGGCAGTTGCAAATGCAAGATTCGGCAGGGCTCGGTGCGGGAGTTGACGGAGACGGCGTACCTGCTCTCTCAAGATGAGCTGGACGGCGGGGTGGTGCTGGCGTGCCAGAGCGTGCCGCAGACCGACGTGGTGGTCGATGTGGAGCTGGACAGCGGCCTGCGCGGGCAGGTCGTGGCCCAGCAGGCGCTGACCCACGACACGGTGCGGATCACCATCGAGTTGGAGCAGCCGCTCGATTATCGGGCCGGTCAGTTTGCCAATGTTCGCCTGGAGGGCCTGGAGGGCGTCACCCGGTGCTACTCTTTTGCGTCGCCCGCGTCGGACGATGGCCGGGTGACCTTCTTCATCCGCCGCGTGCCGGGCGGCGTCTTTTCGTCCCTGGTCAACGATGAGGACGTGGTGGGCAGGACGGCGTGGCTCGAAGGGCCGCACGGAGATTTCTGGATGCGGCCAGGGCACGAGCCCTTGGTGTTGGTGGCCGGTGGCAGCGGTCTGGCGCCGATCCTGGCGCTCCTGAAAGACGCCGCCGCCAAGGGCGTCCAGCGTGACGCCGTGCTCTATTTTGGCGCCCGCACCGAGCGCGACCTCTACGCCTTGGACGAGATCGCGGCGGTGGAGGCGGCCTGGGGCGGTGACTTTGCCTTTGTGCCGGTGCTCTCGCAGGTTGGCCCTGCCGACACATGGCAAGGGCGGCGCGGTCTGGTGACCGAACACATCGAGGTGCCCGCTGGCAGCCAGGGCTACATTTGCGGACCGCCAGCGATGGTGGACGCCGCGCGCGACACGCTGGCGGCGCAAGGGGTCAAAGACATCTTCTACGACCGCTTTGTGACCTCGGCCGACGCGCCGTCTCAGGGCGAAGACGCCGGGGTGTGGGATTACGCCAAGTTCCTGGGTTTCCACGCCGTTGGGTTGCTGGCGCTGGCGTCGCTGACGATGGGCGGCTGGTGGTTGGTGGCCGGGGTGGCCAGCATCATCGTCTTTTATGTGCTGGGCGACGCGGTGCTGGGCAATGACACCTCGACCCCCAACTACCGCTACCCCTGGGTGCTGACGGTGCAGTTGTGGATGGCGCTGCCGCTCTTGGTGATGATCGTCTTTGCGTCGGTCTGGGGGGTGTGCTCCGCCGATGTGCTGGGTTTTGGGGCGATGGTGGAGGCGTTGACCGGTTACGACGCGCTGGCGGCCCGGCAGAGCAACGGCGTTGCGCAGTACGTGAGCGCCTTTGTGGGCACGGGGTTGATGATCGGCATGGTGGGCACCATCCCTGCCCACGAGTTGACCCATCGAACCTGGGACCGGATCTCGATGCTGGTCGGGCGCTGGCTGCTGGCGTTCAGCTTTGACACGGTGTTCAGCATCGAGCACGTCTACGGCCACCACCGCTACGTCTCAACCACCGAAGATCCCGCCACAGCGCCGCGCGGGCGCAACGTCTACGCCCATATCGTCATCTCGACCCTCAAGGGCAACGTCAGCGCATGGCACATCGAGGCGCGGCGCCTCAAGAAGCGCCGCTTGCCGGTATGGAGTTGGCACAACGCCGTCATCCGCGGCCACGCCATGAGCGTGGGCTTGGTGGCGCTGGCGGCCTGGATGGGTGGGCCGGTGGCGGCGGCCTGGTTTGTGGTCTGCGCGTTGTGGGGCAAGGCGCTGCTGGAGATCGTCAACTACATGGAGCACTACGGGATGGTGCGCGAGCCGGATCAGCCCGTTCAACCCCGACACAGCTGGAACACCAACCGCCGCGTCAGCTCCTGGGCCATGTTCAACCTCACTCGCCATTCGCACCACCACGCCGAAGGCGAGGTGCCCTATCATGAGCTGGAGCCCTACGCTCAGGCGCCGATGATGATCGGGGGGTATTTGACCACGCTCATCGTGGCGATGGTGCCGCCGCTGTGGCACCGCTTGATGACGCCCAAAGTGCTGGCGTGGGATCAGCACTACGCCAACGCCCAGGAAAAGCGTCTGGCGGCCGCCGCCAATGCCCGCAGCGGCCGCGCAGACCTGATGGTCGATGGCGGTGCCGGGGCTGCTGGCGCGATGCAAGTCGAAGGGGCGCCGGTCTGAGCGTGCGTCTGTGGTTTGGCATCACTTGGATTTGAGTTCGTTGTGGGTGTTGGGCACGTTGACGGCCTTGTGGACCCAATCCCAAAGCGCGTAACCCTGGTATTCGGGCATCGCCAGCGCCTCGACGATCTGTGCGGTGTCCTGTCCCGCTTCGGCCGACTTGCGGACCCCTTCAATCAGCGCGTTGAGGTAGTTGATGGAGAAGGTGAAGGTCTGGGCTGTCACGGGGCGGCCGTGGCCAGGGACCACGACGGCGTCGGGCGGCAGCGAGTCGCGGATGCGGGTCAAGGTGTCGCTGACCTCGGCCCCTCGGCCATCGAGGAGCCACGGGATGGCCGGGGCTTCGGCGATCAGCGGGTTGCCCGTCCACATGACTTTGGCCTGTGGCACGTAGACAAAGAGGTCACCAGCGGTTTGCCCAAAGCCGTAAAACCGGGCCTCGACGCTCAACCCACCCAGATCCACGCTCCAGCCCTCGTCTGACACGGCGATGTCGGGCTTGACCGCCACCACCTCATCCAAACCCTGGTCGGCGCCAAAGTTCTTCTCCATAAAGCCCACGTCTTTCTCAAAGTGCTCGGCGATGTACCCGGCGGTGCGCTCGTGTTGGACCACCTGGACGTCGTCTGGCAAAAAGGCGTTTCCGTAGCTGTGATCGCCGTGGTAGCTGGTGTTGATGGCGTAGAGCACGGGTTTGTCGGTCTCAGCCTGGACCAGCTCCACCAGTTGGCAAAAGAGCTGGCGGTTGATCATCGTATCGACCAACGCCACACCCTCATCTCCAATGATGAAGCCGCTCGATGTGGCCAGCGGTATCCCCTGCGGCCCGTGGTTCGCTGCGTTGGCGTCGTAGACGGCAAAAACGCCATCGGCGACCTCCTGAGAGACGAGCTTGATGGCGTTGGGGGTCCACACATAATTGGGGTTGGGCTCGGTGATGGCGAAGGTCCGGCCGATGCAGGCCTCAAAGACCTGGGTTTTGGGGCCAGAGGCCTCGGGGGCGGCCTGCGGCGCTGGGTTTTGGTGGGCCTGACAGGCGCTCAGAGTTGTGAGCGCGGTGGCGAACAACGCAGTGCTGGCGTAAAGAGGGGCGGCGTGCATCCTGGGGCTCCTTGTCGAGGGTGTGCAGGGGGTGGTGTGTCATCTGAAATGACACCCGATCTTGACCTGGCTGAAGTTAGGTGGTCACCTGTGCAAAGAAAATGGCTGGTTTTGCCATTTGGTTTTGCAGGGGTGGTAAATGGAGCGCTGGGACGATTTGAGGCTCTTTCTGGCCGTGGCCCGCACGGGAACTTTGTCGGCGGCGGCCAAGGCGCTGCGTCTGAGCGTGTCGACGGTGCAGCGTCGGGTGATTGGCTTTGAGGAGGATCTGGGGTCGGTGCTCTTTCAAAAGGGGCCGCGCGGCTACCAGCTTACCCACGCCGGAGAAGCCCTCCTGCCCAAAGCCCAGGAGGCCGAAGAGGCCATCTTTGCGGCCTCCCGCACCGTCATCGGCCATGATCAGAGGGCCTCTGGCGAGGTGCGTTTTACGGCGCCGTTGGCGACCTTGCCGCTGCTTGGGGGGCATCTGGCGGACTTTGCCCGGGTTTGCCCCAACGTGCGCCCGGTCTTGCTGGCGGACGATGGTTTGTTGGATCTGGGTCGCAGCGCCGATGTCGCCCTGCGCGCCGTCCTCAAGCCCGTGGAGACCGCCGTGGGTCGCAGCATCTCGCCGTTGGCCTGGTGCCGCTACGCCGGCGCCCAGACCAGCGGTCAGGATGTGCCCTGGGTGCAGTATCTGGACATGGACGCGCACCCGGCGGTGATCTGGCGCAAGCAAAAATACCCGTCCCCGCAAACGGCGATGTCCGTCTGCGGCGTGGTCAGCATGCACGCGGTGTTGGCCAGCCTGGGGGCCCAGGGGCTATTGCCTTGTTTTGTGGGCGATCCTGACCCGGGGCTGCGACGCATCGGCGAGCCGGTGGCCAGCAGCAGCTTGTGGTTGTTGATCCACGCCGACCTGCGACGTTCGGCCAGAGTGCGGGCGCTGGTGGACTTCCTGGTCCCACGGCTGCGGGCCGACCGCGCGCTCTTTGAGGGCGACTTAAGCGCCCGTGATGGTGTTTGATACCAAGCTACAGACGTCCGACCCACTTTGCGACGTTTGGGGCGGCCCTGATGGCGCAGGGAACCACAGAACTCGCTTGCAATAGCGCTGCTATGGCTTCGCTCGTCCTGAGGCCCCCTGCATCCATCATTGCTCGCCCCAAACCCAGGCGCCTTCTCCTTTTCTTTTTGAAGTGTTTGGTTTTGGTGTCTGGTCAATGGGGGCTTGGCGGCCTGTGGCTCATCACCAAGTACTTCGGCTGCTGACATCCGTTATTGCTCGCCTCAAACCAAGCCTTTCGTCTCCATCTTGGTATCACTGGCAGGCCTGAGCCTGTGACTTTCCAATAAAAATAATAAGAAAGGCCACCACGGCGGCATGACGCTTTTGTGGGGCAGGGTGTTGTCCGGGCAACCCTGCGCCGTGCTCTGCGCGTTCTGATGGCGTCCGAGCGCCAAAAAAGAACGCGTCGGGGTGTAAACTCGCCGTCAGGCCCGGGTGTCCAAGGGTGCAGAAGGCTGCAGGAGCCGTGATGAACCCAAGAGAACACACATTGCTGGCCAGCGTGGCGACCGATGACCTGGATGTGCGCTTTGCGCGTTTTGTCCAGGACCACCGGGCGCGGGCGGTGAGCATCGCCTGGCGCTTGCTTGGCAAGGATCGTGGGGCCGCTGAAGACGTGGCCCAGGACGCTTTTCTAAAGGCTTACACGGCGCTGCCGCGCTTTCGTCAAGATGCCTCGTTTGAGACCTGGTTTTACCGGATTCTGGTGCGGCAGGCCTCCAACCACCGTCGATGGAGGGGGGTTCGGGAGCGTTGGAGTGGCCTTTTGGGGGCGTGGCTGGGGCAGGAGTCGGTCACCCGCGAGCCCTTGTCCGACCCTGGCCTTCAGCAACGCATCGCCCAGGCCATCGACGGCCTGTCAAAGCAGCAAAGGGAGGCCTTTGTGTTGGTTCGCCTGGAGGATTTTAGCGTCCGTGAGGCTGCCGAGGTCATGGGGTGCGCCCCTGGAACCGTCAAGAGCCACCTGTACCGGGCAGGAGAGAACCTTCAAAAGGCCCTGGGCGACCTTGTGGAGACCAGTCAGGGAGGAACGCCATGAATCACGATGAGCGTGGACAGGGCGACGAGAAGCTTGTGGACGTGATGCGTCGGTCCTACGCGGCGCCAAAGATGGACCCGGCGCGCGCGGCGGCCTTCAACAAGGGGCTGCGGCGGCGCCAACATCGGCGTGAGCAAGTCCAGACAGGCGCGGGGTTGCTGGTCATCGCGGCCTTTGTGGCGGCAGCGTTGTGGTGGGCGGCGATCCCGCAGGAACCCCCCCAGGAGGCCGCCGCCGTGGGACCAGTGGCCAACATTGGCCCCGACACCGATGAGTCCAGGGACGATGTGCCGGCGATGACCGTGGAAGAACGCGCGCGGCTGATGCGGGAGGTGGCCCTGTTGGCCCAGGACCCGCTGGCTGAAGACATGGGCTACATGCCCGAAGACTACCAGATTTTGATGTCGTTGGTGGTCCAATAACCTTGGAGATGAACTGTGAACAAGAACCGTACGTTGCACTTCTTTGCCGCCATCGCGCTGGCCCTCTTGCTCTTGCCCGCGGCGGCGTTTGCCCAGGGGCCGCCCGACTGTGATCGCGGCGGTCGAGGCCATCACGGCCCGCCCGGCGGCCCCGTGAAGATGTTTGAGCACCACGCCGAGGAGATTGGTCTGGACGACGCGGATTTGATGCGGATCAAGGCCATCTTTGACGCCAGCAAAGACGAAATGATGACCCTCAAGGAGTCCTTGCACGACAGCCGCGCCAAGCTGCGCAGCATGATGGACGCCGACACCCCTGATGAGCAGGCCATCATGGCGCAGATCGACACCATCACCGCCATTTCGGGCGACCTGCACCGTCTGCGGGTCAAGACCATGCTCGACATCCGCGCCACGCTCACCCCCGACCAGCGCGAGAAGATGAAGGCGCTGCACGAGGCTCGGCGCGAGCGCCACAAGAACCGCCGCCACGAGTTCAAGAAGGGCGACGGGGCGCCTTGAAGCGCTTGTCATATGCCAAAGTACATACAGACGAGAGGCTTACTTTGGTATGAGGCAAAACCTGGCGACAGGGCGCGCATCTTTTGGTACCAGGTGGTGCCGAGCGCATCACCACACAAGATGCCAAAGACATTCTGATGCACAACCAAGCCCCTGGAGCCCCATGTACACCGTCATCAACCACATCCGCGTGGTCCCCGAGCACCGCGAGGCCTTCGAAGAGCGTTTTCGCCAGAACCTTGTGCACATGGAGGGCGTCGAAGGCTTCCTCAAGGTGCAGGTCTGGCGCCCCTCGGCCTCGGCCAACCCCGACGGCGACTACCCCCACGACGCCTACATGATCCAAACCACGTGGCGCGACGAGCAGGCCTTTCGAGGCTGGATCCGCAGCCCGTCCTTCCGGGCCTCCCATGCCCAGCCCATGCCCGAGCAGTGGCGCGCCGGGTCAGCCATGATGTCCCAGCACATCCTGGCGTTCGACATGTGAACGTCAGTCCCCGCGCCGTGAACATTGTTGAGTGCTGCGATGAAGGCTCGCTGGCTGGAACGGCGAGCTTATGGGGCTGCGGTGACGTTGAATTTGCCCTGGGCGCGGATGTAGAGGGTGCAGGCCTGATTCCCAACGCACGAGAGTTGGTGTTTTGAGGCGCCCTGGGCGCTGAAGTGGCTGCCGGGGTCCAGAGTCGCGGGCTTGTCCTGACCAGGGGTCTGGTGGGTGGCCTGACCGGCGATCACCACAGCGCTGAAGCTCGGCCCGGGGCTCTCGACAGTTCCAGAGAACCCGCCCGGCAGCTTCAAAAAGGATCCATAGAGCTTTTCGGTGTGGGGTTTGCCCCACAAAAAGGCCACCTGCGGGCCGTTTTCACCTTGCGGGGCGCCCGACTGCGCCATCCAGGCCACATCTGCGGCGTCCAACCACACAATGTTGGTGCGATCCACGTTGACCGGGACCTCGCCGCTGTCAAAGGCCTCCTCGGTGGGCTTGACCAGGTAGGGGCCCGCCTCGATCTCGATGTAGGCGGTGACCTTGTCGCCCTTGGCGGAGGTGATGTGCGCGCCGCCCTTGGGCTGGGTCCAGAAGGAGCCAGGGGGCATCCACATGGGCTCGGCGTTGGCGTCGTCGTTGTGGACCAACCCGTTGATGACCACGCCCCGGTAGGAGACGTTGTGGATGTGGGGCGGCGAGGAGAAGCCGTCGACGAATTGAACCAGGAAGCCGGTGGGGCCTTCGCCGTTGCGGTCGCCCCAGAGGGTGGCCGCTTTGGGGCTGGCGTCGCCGCGCGCAGGGTTGAGTTGTTGCCAGTCGACTTCAGCGGCGGTGGTGACCACGAGCTTTGCCGAGCCTGCCGGGCGCGGCTGGGGTGCGTCAGCAGCGGGCGTGGCCTGCGGGCTGGAGCAGCCTGCGGCGACCAGCAAGAGTGTCAGCGTCAGGAGTGTTCTCATGGGGTCCTTTGGGATGGTGTTTGGAAACGCAGGGACAGGGTGCGTTTTGGGGTCTGCGGCGTGGCTCAACTCAGCGTGGCTATGACCTGATCCATGGCCTTCATGATGGCCTTGTTGTGCGCGGCGTTGTTGGCCGAAGGGTGGGGCGGCGCGAAGCGCCCCGAGTCGTTGTCAAAGTACTTGCCCGAGGCGTCCGCAAACAAGTCATCGAGCGCGGCCTTGCACAAAATGTCGGCGCCGATGCGCAGGTCGTTGCCCGCCACCCCAAAGCCCTCTTTGACCATCTTGGAGGCCAGCAGCGAGCCCGGGTTGACGGCCACGACCACGGGGCCGCCTTTGAGTTCTTTGGCCAGCTCCTGTGACCAGACCGTGATGGCCAGCTTGCTTTGGGCGTAGGCGTTCATGTCGTTGAGCTTGATGTTGCCCGCCATGGCTTCGGTGTTGACCCCGGCCTGCGCGGCCGAGGAGAGGTTGACGATGCGCCCGGTTTTGGGGATGAGCCCCAGCAGGCGCCGGGTCAGGACGTAGGGGGCCAGGGTGTTGACGACAAAGCGCACGTCGAGGCCGTCGGCGGTGATGGGGCGCGAGGTCTTGAAGACACCCGCGTTGTTGATCAGCACGTCGAGGTGGTCGTGGCGCTCCAGGATCTGGGTGGCCATGGCCTCCACGTCGCCCATGCGCGACAGGTCGGCGACGTAGCTCTCGGTGTCGCCGCCGATCTGGGCGGCGGCGGCTTTGAGTTTGTCGGGGTTGCGGCCGTGGATGAGGAGCTTGTGGCCTTTGGCGGCGAGGATGCTGGCGGTGAGTTTGCCGATGCCGTCGGTGGCGCCGGTCAGGAGGATGGTCTTGGACATGGTGTTGTCCTGGTTGAGTCGGGTTTGGATGGGGAAGGGCAGGGCGGCGCGTCAGTACCGCACCAGCGTGCGGCTCTCGATGCTCTTGCGGATGGTGTGGACGGTGTCGTCCTCGACCAGATCGAGCGCGCTGTGTGCGATCGAGGCCAGGCCCTGGTTGTCGTAGATGTTGAAGAAGGCCACCTCATCGGGCGTCATCCTGGAGCGGTAGATCCACTCGTGGGCCTCATTGGCCACCAGGCCCATGATTTGACCGACGCGGTCGGGGTAGATCAAGTCCAGCAGGATCCAGTCCTGGGCAGGGGCGCTCGATGGGCGCACGAAGCCCAGCGGGGCGCTGTTGATCGGGTTTTCAATGGGCCGCCAGACGTTGATGAAGCCGTAGTGGCCCTGGCTCCACTGCGCTGCTTTGTCCTGGCCCAACAGATCGATCAAGCGCTGATGGGCGCCTTTGGGGCTGTAGTCGCTGTGCACGTTGCGCGCGGGCTTGCGCTCGGAGTTGGGGTCATCCACGCGCACGGTGTGATCAAAGATGACGACCTCCGCCGCGCCAAGCTCTTGCTTGAGCAGTTTGGTCAACTCTTCTTCGTAGGTTTGCTGCCACGTTTTGTCTGGACCAAAGGTCTCGACCCGGGTCGGGGCGTGCTTGAAGGCCACGCTGTCGCTGGCGAAGTTTACGTTGGCCTCTCCCTGGCGCACATCTTTGACGACCACGTCGGTGACGGCGTGCTGCGGCGAGATGAGTTTGCCGCGCTCGCCGCCTGCGTCGATGTGGTAGGCCTGCCGGTTGGGGCTGTGGATGTGGTAGTTGACGGTTCCGACCTGTGGCATGGTGCGTTGTCTCCCGTGGTTGGGTGGGGGTAGGGGGGCGGCGGCGGCAGCGGCGGTGTCTGAGGCTTTTGGGGTGTGCTCAAACACCGCCTGGGGTGCGGCGGCGGTGCGGTGTTGTTCAGGAGGGGGCGACTTCGACGACGATCTTGCCGAGGTTGCCTTTGCCTTCCAGCTTGCGGTGGGCGTCGGCGGCCTGCTCAAAGGCAAAGACCGTGTCCACGATGGGTTTGACCTTGCCTGCATCGACCAGGTCTGTCAGCGCCGCCAGGATCTGGCCGTGGCGCTCGGCGCCGTGGTCGTGGATGAGCGGAATGAGCATGTAGATGACGTGGAGCGTGGCGCCCTGGAGGTGAGCCATAGTCAGGTCGATCTCGCCGATGGAGACGGTGGTGGCGACCTGGCCGTTGAGCTTCACGCCCGCCATGGAGGTCGAAATGTTGGCCCCGCCGACGGTGTCAAAGATCATGTCAAAGCCCTTGCCGTCGGTGTGGGCGGCGACGTACTGCTCGACGCTCTGGGCGGTGTAGTCGATGGCGGTGGCGCCCATCTTGGTGATGGCGTCCAACTGTGCCTGGCCGCTGCCGGTGGCAAAGACGGTGGCGCCGCTGCTGACGGCCAACTGCACCGCCACGTGGCCCACGCCGCCGGCGCCGCCGTGGATGAGCACTTTGTGGCTGTCGCCGAGGCCCATGCGGTCAAAGAGCGCTTCGAAGGCCGTGATGGAGACCAGCGGCAGGGCGGCGGCCTCGGTCATGGAGAGGGTTTTGGGTTTTGGGGCGATCAGGCGCACATCGGCGGCCAGGTATTCGGCCAGCGTCCCCTGGTGATGGGCCACGCCGCCGGCGCAGCCGTAGACCTCGTCTCCGGCCTTGTAGTCCGTGACGCCTTCGCCCACCGCCTCAACGACGCCCGCGAAGTCCATGCCGAGGACCGCCGGAGGCGCGGGGATGAAGTTGACCACCGGGCCCATCGAGCGGGCCATCAGGTCGGCCGTGTTCACGCTTGAGGCGGCGACCTTGACCAGCACCTGGCCAGGGCCCGCGGTGGGGCGCTCCATCTCGGTCATTTCAAAGACTTCGGGGCCGCCATTTTCACGGATCAGCTGTGCTTTCATGCGCGTTCTACCTTCTGCGGAGGTGGGGGATGGTGCCCACATGATTTTTCATTGGGGCTGTGACTGGACCGAAGGTAGCCACGCGGCAGACGATAGAGAAACCAAGTCTCTTTACATGTCTTTCAACGATTGGTTGACAATGCCTGGGGGGAGATTCTGTCGTAGAGAGGATCAGGGGGCGGCGACGCCCACCAGAGGCCAGACGATGCCTTTGAGGAAGGGGGGATGAAAGAGGATCGCCATGGGGGCGCCGAGCCACAGGAGGGTCCAAAGGCGAGCGGCCACGGGGCGATTTTCCAGCGCGTCGGCGATGTTCCAGGTGCGCTCTGCGGTCACCAGCGCGCCGTGGATGGCGAAGTAGGCCATGGGCAGGCCGTAGCCCTCCTGGACGGGGACGCTGATGGCGCATTCGTGCAAGAGGCCAGAGAAGGTGAAGCCCGCCAGCGCCGCCGGTTTGCGTCCGATGGGGCCGCTCAGCGGGCGGTAGAGTGCCCGCTGGATCATTTCGGTAAAGGGCAGGTTCCAGCGCTTGCCCCAGAACTCTTTGAGGCTGTACGAGGCCAACGGGGCGGGAAAAAGGGTGTAGACCGGCACCCCCAGCGCCCTCCAGAAGGCGCACGCCAGGTTGAAGATGCCAAAGTGGAGCACCAGGCTGATGCCGGGCAGCGCCAGCGCCGTGGTCAGTATCAGGGAGCCGGTGGCGGCGTGGGCCAGGTGGGCCATGGCCATCAAGAGCGCGCCGATGCCGAGTCTGACGAGGCCTTTGCCCAGGAACGCGGAGGCGGTTGGGACTGTGTCGGGGGGTGGGGTGTGGTTGTCGGTGCGCCAGCGGGCAAAAAGATGTGGGTCCATGCCCGGCCAGCCTCCGGCCCAGGCCATCCATTGGACCAAAGAGAGCTTCAATCCCGAGGCGACGGCCTCTTCGACCGCGACGACCGACTTCATGGCGTAGAGGACCACGCCGATGATCAGGAGCATGCGGATGCCGGGGGGTTCGTGGGCGCAGAGCCAGTTGTAGACACCAAAGCCGAGCGCGACCAGGAGCCAACTGGCGATCCGGCACGGGATTGCCCACCGATGGGCGCCGAGCATCAACCCGTAGCCAGCCCCGAGCACCGCCAGGAGGCTGGCCGCCAGCCCCAGGACAAGCGGCAGGTTGTGCGGTGCGTAGGATTGGAGAAAGACATCCATGGCGTCACATCCACCCCATGTTGTGGGCAAAGCACAGGCCGTAGACCACCGTCAGGGCGGTGAAGAGCCCTTCGAGGAGCCATCTGGCCGCCGCGTTGAAGCGGGTCATGGGGATCTCTGAGATGTCAAAATAGAGCCACTGGACCACCATGCGCAGCAGCCAGTACCCCAGGATGAAGCCCGTCACGCAGGCGGCCAACGGTGAGCCGTCGAGAAGGAGCGCGGCGCCGAGCGCCGAGAGGAGCCCAAAGCAGAGGTTGGTCAGCCAGATGTAGGCCGAGTAGACCCAGAACATCTGGCGCAGCAGCGTGGTCAAGGCGCCAAGTTTGTCGCGCCAGCCCAGCACGTGGGGGATGCCCAGGCTTCCCAGGATCAGCGCCACCTGGCTCCAGCCGGCCAGTTGAAGCGCGATTTCGAGGTGTGCTTTGTCCATGCTCGCTCCGTGGGGTTTGTGGGGCCGTGGGTGTGGGGCCGCGGCGGTTGTTGTATCGCGTGTTGGGTGTGTTCCCAAAGCGCTGCGGGTTGCTGTGCGTCATGACGTTGTGATGGCGCAGTGCTTCAAAACTTTTGGGCGATGTGTTGTGGGGCTGTCGCGGCGCGGTCATCTGGGTGAAGGGGCATTTGGGGCGCGTGGGGCCATTGGGACCAGCTTGGCAATGGACCCACGCGCCCCAAATGCCCCGTCCGTCGTTGCAAAAGAGCCCGCCGCGCTGCCAAATGCATGGGCAGACGTCGCCCGTCTTCAACCGTCACCTTTCCAAGGAGCCCGCCCATGTCCGAGGTCGTCCTGCTGACCCATCAAGACCGCGTGGCCACGCTGACCCTCCATCGCCCCAAGGCCAGAAACGCGCTCTCTCCCAAAGTGCTCCAGTCCGTTGTGGACCACTGCCAGACCTTGGCCTTGGACAAGAGCGTGCGCGTGGTCGTCTTGCGTGGTGCAGGCAAGGGGTTTCGGTTCTGTTGAGGTTTGCTCCCGTCGCCGGTGGGCCGACAACGGCCAACATTCGGGCGCCAACGCCATTGAGCCCGTCGCCATGCGTCCCCACAAGCCCCATGCCGTCGTCAGCAATGCTCGGTGATGCGCTGCATCACCTGTGCTGGCTTCCTCGGCCTGAGACTCGTGGAGCCGCCTGGCTCGTGCTCACTGGCGCTGCCTGCCCTCGCCCCCGACGCCCTCTCACGTGCCCCCGGCACGAGTTCGGTTGTCAAAGACGATCTTGTCTCGTTCTCGTCACCACCGGGCTCAGTCCACAAACCTCAACAGAACCTAGCGCGGGGGCGGACGTGATGGGTTTTATGGCGGCCTTTCAGACCGACGGCGCCCACAACGCCGCCGACCTTGGCCGTCAAGCCGCCGACGCCATCGCCGCGCTGCCCCAGACCACCATCGCCGCCATCCACGGCCACTGTGTGGGCGGAGGCGTGGTCCTGGCGGCGGCCTGCGACCTGCGCGTCGCTGCCCAAAGTGCCCGCTTCTCGCTCCCCGAGCTGGAGCTGGGTATCCCGCTGGCCCGGGGCGGCATGGAACGGCTGGTGGCGTTGGTGGGCGAAACCCTGGCCGTCGACCTCGTCCTGACCTGCCGCCCGTTTGACGCCCAGGAGGCCAAAACCGCCGGCTTCCTTACCCGCGTCGTGTCCGACGACGCCTTGGACGATGAGATCAAAGCGCTCGGCCAACTCATTGCCAGCCGCCCCGCAGGTGTGCTGCGGACCACCAAAAGCCAGCTTCAAGCGCTGCGCGCGGGCACTTTTGACCCCAAAACCGACGCCCAGGCCCTCCTAAACGCCCTCCAGGACCCCGAAACGCTCGCCGCAGCCCAAACCTATCTGACTGCCAGACTCAATCGCTGATTGCGCTGTCTTCTTCCTGTCTTGTTCCACCCCAATTTTTGTGCGCCTGAGCGTGTGTGTCGTGTGTGAGTGTCGAATACTCACGCGCACACTCACATGAAATGTCGACAACACACACTCACACGTTTGGGTCTGGCGTCGTCACTGACGGGATCGTTGTGTTTGGTGTGGCGTGGCATGTCCTTTGCGATGTGGTCTGTGCGCTCAGGTGTATCTGGGTGCGTGGGTGGCCATATGGGCCGCTTTGATGAGGAGGCAGATCATGCGCATTGCAGTGGTGGTGTTTGGGGTGCTGGCGGCGGCGCTGGCGGCGGGGTGCAATCCGGGGGGCAATCCTCCGGACATCGACAACGGGCCGACGGGTGCGTTGAATTTGGCGTTGTCGCCGTCTGATGAGGCGACCTTTGACGTGGCCGAGATTCGGTTTCGGGTGACGTCTCTTGAGGACAACACGGTTCAGGAGCGGACGGTGCCGTTGAGGGCGCGTCCTGGGGTGCGGCCGGAGGCCAATTGGTTGTTGGCGCTGAGCGCTGGCGATTATGAGGTCAGCGCGGAGCCTTTGATGGCGGACCGGGCGCCGTCCGAAGTGTGTCAGTCGGCCCAGGGGACGACCACGGTGGTGGTGGGTCAAACGGCGAGCCTTTTGTTGACGTTGCCTTGCGCGGGTGAGGGCAGCGGGGGGCTGGACATTGGGGCCGAGCTGACGGCACCGCCGCACATTGAGGAGATCGAGGTGGTGCGCGGCGGGACCCGGTTGTGCCGCGGTGAGGTGTTGGAGTTGGAGGCGACGGTCCGCGACCCTTCCGCTCAGGTGGGACGCGAGCCTGTGCTGGAGTACGAGGTCAGCGCCGAGCCTGGGGAGGGCGGTTGGTGCTTGCGCGCTCAGAACCAGCGCGCCGCCTTTGCCAGCAACGGCCTTGGTCTCTACACGCTCTCTTTCAGTGCAGCCAATGACAGCGGTGAGTCTGCGTTGGAGATTCCGATTGAGGTGATGGAGTGTGAGGTGCCGCAGGTGTGCGTCGGCGATGCGACGTCGGACGTCATTTTTGGGGTGGATACGAGTCAGTCTGGTGCGTGTCAGTGTGAGCCTGAGGAAGACGGCGAGCCTGTCGTGGCCGTGGTTCAAGGGGAGTTGGTGGTGACGCCGACGCAGCGGCGCGACCAGCTCCAGGCGTTGGCGATGCACGCCTTGCCTGCGGCCAACTGCGCGGGCGACGTGAACGTGGGCTACGACACGGTGCTGCGCGTGGCGCGCCCCGGTCTTGTCGAGGTTCAGGCCGAGGCCGTGCAGCCTGATGGGCAGGTGGTCATGGCGCTTTTGGGCGAGGGCGGCGAGCTGGACTGCCAGGATGGTGCGGGCCAGGGGGTTCGTCAGACGTATGATCTTGCCGCTGGGCTCTATCGGGTGCGCGTTTGGAGCCGTGGTGAGGCTGCCCCGGTGGGGTTGAAGGTGGAGCAGAAGGCGGCGCCTGTGCCTGTGGAGGCCAACGGTGAGCCCGTGCCGTCGGACAACGCTGAGGGCATGGAGGTGGTGGCGCCGTGCGCGGCGACCTCGGGTCTGGCGCGGGTCTTTGCGGTGGGCGTGCAAGAGGAGGATGTGATGACCTTCCGTGCGGTGGCCGTGGGCCTGGACAACCTGGCGATGTGGATCACGGATGGGCAGGGCGCGGTGGTCGACTGCAACGACGACACCGAGGGGACCAACCCGGTCTTGACCCAGCGGCTGGCCGCCGGGCGCTACAGGCTCTTTGTGGGCGTGGTTGACGGCCAGGAGGGCGAAGTGGCACCGTTTACGATGGAGGCCACGGGGCTGACCCCTCTGGAGATGGAGGTGTCGGGCGTGGACGGCCTGCTTGAGGCCACTGCCATCGACGTGTCCGAGTTTGAACTCTACGCCCACCAGAGCACCATCTTGCGCATGGAAGCCCGTTCGCCGGGGGTTGCGCAGGTCGAAGCCACAGGCCCTGATGGCCAGATGGAGATTTTGGAGCCCGACGCGACGTTGAACACCTTGGAGAGCGGCACGGGCGTGTGGAGCTTTGTGGGGTTGGACGCGCAGGGCGATCGCATCACGCGGACCACCTCGGTGAACATCAGTCCTGACTACGTTGCCCCGGGTGTGGTGCAGCGCGGCGCTTTTGTGACCAACACGGTCCGCTGCAGCATGCGCGAGCGCTACGATGTCCCCACCAAGACCTGCGCGGCCTGTGGCAGCAACGGCTACCAGGATCCGGACGACGCCACGCTCTGCCGCTCCTGTCCGCCGCCGCAGGTGGTGCGCTGGCGTCAGGCCAACAACCCCAACACCCTCTTGAACCACCCCGTGCCCGGTGCCGAGGCGCTGTGCATCTGCCCCGAGCACACCATCGGCCAGCCCGGCTTCTGTCAGGAGCGCTGCCCGGACGGCGAATACTGGGATCCGCAGGAACAAGCCTGCAGCACCTACCCGGTCGGCGATCCCAACTCGGACGACGACGGTGACGGTCTGGACAACGCCACCGAGCTGGGCCTGGGGACCAACCCCGCCAACCGCGACTCGGACGGCGACAGTGTGGACGACGGCGTGGAGAACGCCAAGGGCTTCAACCCGCTTCAAGGCGACTCGGACGGCGACGGTCTGACCGACGGCGTCGAATACCTCTCGGCGGGCACCAACCCGCTGCTGGCTGACACCGACGGCGATGGCCTGAGCGACGGCGATGAGCACCTGGGCGTGACCCCCACCAGCGCCCTGCTGGCCGACACCGACGGCGACGGCCTCACCGACGGGGAAGAAGTCAATGTCTACAACACTCGCCCCAACCTCGATGACAGCGATGGGGACACGTTGAACGATTGCACCGAGGTGCAAGACACCTGCAACGGCGTGCGGACCTCGCGGTGGCGCTCCAGCGACCCGTTGGACGCCGACACCGACGGCGACAAACTTCTCGATCCCTTTGAGCGGGCCTACAACACCGATCCTCGCTCCATCGACACTGACAGCGACGGCATTGATGACCAGACCGAGATTCGACTCAACCTCAACGCCACCTCCAACTGCAGCTGCGATATGGACCTGGATGGGCGCACGGACAACGACGCCGACGGGGACACGTTGACCGACGCCGATGAGTACATCAACGGCTTTGGCATCGCGGGCATCGGTCGGGTTTTCCCGGCGCCCTGGAAGCGCGACACCGACGGTGACGGCATTGATGACAACCGCGAGATCAACGGCTGGCGCGACTCCAATGGGGTGCTGCGCGTCACCGACCCCACGCGCTGGGACACCGACGGGGACCGCATCAGCGACAACCAGGAGGGCACGCTGGGCACCGATCCCCGCGACACCGACACCGACAACGATGGTTTGACCGACGGCGAAGAGGTCCTGACCTACAACACCGATCCGACGCGGCTTGATGAGGACGGCGATGGCCTGGAGGAGTGGAAGGAGATCCTGCGCGGTCTTGATCCGAAGTCGGACGACACCGACGGCGACGGCATCAAGGATGGCGTGGACCTCGATCCCCGCAACCCCGCCAACGATCAAGACGGCGACGGCCTGGGCTCGGCCCAGGAGACCGCGCTGGGCCTCGACCCCCAGAACCCCGACAGCGACGGCGACGGGCTGGGAGACTTTGAAGAGGTGCGGATCTACCGGACCTGGCCGCTGCAGGGCAACTGCACCGGTTCGGCCAGGGACTGCGATGGCGACCAGCTCTTTGATGGGTTTGAGGTCAACACCATTGGCTCAGATCCGCGCAAAGCCGACACCGATGGCGATGGCGACGGGGATTATCAGGAGTGGGCCTGGACGGGCTCCGGGGCGCGCGTGACAACGCCGACGGTGACCTTTGGGTCGCGCAACAACCCCAAACACACCGCCGATGGGGGCTACGGCTTCTTCCGAGGCACGGCTTTTCCGCCCGACGACGCCATCGACGTCAACACCGGCCGCCGCGACCCTCAAGGTTTGCGTTCGATCAGCAAAACCACGGTTGATCAGGGAGGGTTGGGGGATTGTTGGTTTATGGCGCCGATGCTCTCGATCGCCGAGAAGGAGCCGGGCTATTTGCGCAAGCTCATCACGGCGCACCCCGACGGGACCTACACCGTCAAACTCTACCGCAACAACAAGCTGGAACCTGTCTACACCAGGCTTGATGCCCTCTTCCCCAGGAAGGCAAACAGCGCCGTTGCTTACGCCCAGCCTGTCTTTGTGAAGGTCAAGCGCAACATCAACGGTGTGTTGAAGGAGGTGTCGGTGCCCACACTCTTTGGACCGCTGCTGGAAAAGGCCGCCGCCCGACTCCGGAGCAACAATTACGCTCAGTTGCACGCCAGCCTGACCGTGCTGGGGATCTCGACTGGCTGGGTGGGGCACGAGTTCTTGACGGGGCTGCCGACGTCGTGGACCTGGGGGATGCCCATCCGCACGCCGATTTATCAGAGTTACTTTGAGCGGTCAGACAAGCTCAACCGTGCGTTGACCTTCAGCACCTTCTTTCCCGCGTCCGACTGTTTCCATGAGCCTTCAGGCGGCGACCCTGGTCAGCCTTTGGCCAACCTCCACGTCTATGCCTACACCGGGGAGACGACCAACAACGGCGCTCAGTTCGAGATCTGGAACCCCTGGAACATCGCGGGGCGGTCTAAAGTGGGGGATTTGAGGGTTCAGCGCGTGGCCCACTGTTTCATCGGCGGGACGCTCAGCAGCCGCGTGCTCTCGGCGACCACCTACGTGGACAAACCCGTGCGTCCTTGAACGATGACACGCGGACCTCGACATACGACCTGCGACGCGGTGGGAGACTTACCGCGCCCGGCCGATGATTCGCGCATCGGCCGGGCTGCACCGACCTCGCCCGACGGGCTCTTGCTTGAGCCCATCATTGCTCGCCGTCGCCCAGGCCCAGAACACAACGGAGCCGATGCCCTGAGCGGATTTTCATGGGCATCGGCGGTCTAAAAACGACATCACCCCCGCAGCCCAAAAGCGTTGCGGGGGTGATGTCGTTTTTGCGTGCGATGATCGCTGCACCGTTCACGGGGCGGTGCGTTCAGACCTCAGATCTTGAACTCGCCCACAGCGCCTTCACAGCCTTCCCAGTTGACGCGGATGTTTTCGGCGTCGGTCAGCAGGTCCTCGGGGGGCAGGATTTCGGGGAAGCCGGTCCAGCCTTTGGGGCCGTAGAAGTGTCCCGACTGCGCTTTGGGGTCCATGCATCCGCGGATGATGCCCAGGGCGCCGTCCTCGGGGGATTGGGCCTGCTTCATGAAGGGGCTCTGGGCGTCCATGCCGCCGTCAGCGCCGGTGGTGACTTGCAGTTGGGTGGCGGCCAGACCGGGGTGGGCGACGATGGACTTGATGTTGGACAGGCCCGCGTCCTGAAGGCGGTTGTGGAGGCCGTAGGTGAAGGCGCAGTTGGCCAGCTTGGTCTGGTGGTAGCGCTCCCAGCGGGGGCCGCCAAAGGAGGCGTTTTCGGTCTCGTTGCCGTCGCCGCCAAGGTTGCCGCCGTTGGGGCCAAAGCCCGCCAAGCGGTCCCAGTCAGCTGGGTCGATCTTGGCCATCGGGCCTTGGAGGGCCAGAGAAAATCCGCTCATATCTTAGGTCCGGCGCGCCGCTTGTTTCCGTGCCAACGCGGCGGCTAGGAAGAGAAAAGGAAAAAGGGTCAGACTGCTTGCCATATCCCGATCATGTGGCATTCTTGCGGCTCTTGCCAAGCCCTCTTGTCGGCTCGGCAGGGCGGAAAAACGACCCTTGATCGAGAGAGCCCCATGCCCAGCCTGAACGATATCCGATCAACCTTTTTGAATTATTTTGAAAAACAGGGGCATGAGGTTGTGGCATCCAGCCCGCTGGTGCCGCGCAACGACCCGACACTGATGTTCGTGAACTCGGGCATGGTCCAGTTCAAGAACCTGTTCACCGGCTTGGAGACCCGCGACTACACACGCGCCA
>CAKZKQ010000148.1 GCA_937123825.1 uncultured Pseudomonadota bacterium | reverse complement strand
CGCGCCTCTCCTCGATCTGCCCGTCCTGCCCTCGCCACTGCCAGCACTGACCTGTCTTCTCTCACCCCTGCCATCCGCTATTGCTCGCCACAAAGCAAGCCTTTCACCTGCACTTTGGTATGAGTGATGCGCCTTTACGGCACGGGGTCGCCGCAAAAGCCCAGGCCGGATTGGCAGATGCTGTTGACGCAGAACTCCTGCTCGTTGCAGTCCCCGTCTTCACGGCAGCTGACGTAGAAACAGCCGCTGTGTTGGTCGGCGATGCGCGCATCGGGCAGGATGCGCCCCGGGTCGCATTCCATGTACTGTGGGCAGGCGGCTTCGGGCTCGGTGCATGGGATGGCCTGACAGCGCCCTGCGTCGTTGCAGAAAAGCTCCGGGCCGCACTGGTCGTCGCGCTCGCAAGGCAGGCGACACGCCGAGCCGACCCCATCAAAGCTGCACTGGTCAAGTATGCTCATGCACACCTCTCCTCCCAGGCAGTCTTCGTCGCCAAAGCATCCCTCTTGGGGCGGAATGCCGCAGACCGAGATGTCCACGCCCATGCACCCCTGGCCGCTGTCGGCGCAGTCGTTGCTGTCTCGGCAGGCATTTGGCGGAAGCTCTTCATCATCGTTGAGATCTTCGTCATCAACGTCATCGAGGTCCTCGTCGTCGTCTTCCTCCCGATTGTTGTCATCGAGGTCTTGCTCGTCGCCCTCGTCGCCGTTGTCGGTGTTGTCCTCATCGGCGTTGTCCTGGTCCTCTTGCTGGACCTCCGCGCCGCTGCTGTAGCGCTGGTCATCACAGGCCGCCGCGCAGAGCATCAAAGCGGCCGCCAACACCCACCACGTTTTTTTCATCATTGTTTTACCGGAGTCATCGCGGCTCTTTGCTCGCGCATGAATTTAAGTTCGCACTTTAGGAACTCGCCCTAGCTCCTCAAATAAACTGAACCAACCGCCATCCAAGGCATGAGCAACGGTTGATGCAGGTATGAGTGATGGCCGCTCAGGGAGGGGGATCACCACAAAAGCCAAGGCCTGCTTGGCAGATGCGGTTGACGCAGAACTCCTGCTCGTTGCAATCCCCATCTTCAAGGCAGTTGACGTAGAAACAACCGCTTTGTGGATCGCCCGGTGAGATGCGCTCTGGGTCGCATTCCATGTATTTGGGGCAAGCGCCCTCAGGCTCGGTGCACAGTGCGACCTGACAGCGTCCCTCGCCGTTGCAAAAGAGCCCATCGCCACACTGCGCGTCGTCCTGGCACGGAGGCAGGCAGAATGTGGTGAATCTTTGGTGGCTGCACCGATCCGGTGCGCCCATGCACAGCGTGCCTTCAAAGCAATCCCCATCATCGACACATCCCTCCATCGGCGCCATGCCACACAAGGGCATGTCTACACCCAGGCATCCTCCCACATCCTCACTGCAATCTTCATGGGTGCGGCAGGCGTTTGGCGGGAGTTCTTCATCATCGTTGAAGTCTTCATCGAAGATGTCTTCGTCGTTGAGATCTTCGTCATCCTGCTCTTCATCGAAGTCATCGAGATCTTCGTCATCGTTGAGATCTTCATCGTCGACGTCATCGAGGTCCTCGTCGTCGTCTTCCTCCCGATTGTTGTCATCGAGGTCTTGCTCGTCGCCGTTGTTCTGGTCGCTGTCGTTCTGGTCCTCTTGCTGGACCTCCACGCCGCTGCTGTAGCGCTGGTCATCACAGGCCACCGCGCAGAGCATCAAAGCGGCCGCCAGCACCCACCACGTTTTTTTCATCATTGTTTTACCGGAGTCATCACGGCTCATCGGGACCAGACGCCGCTGCTGCGCGTCGCTTCAAACAAGGCGATGACACACAAAGGGGTTGCGGGCAGGCGGCGCGGCACGCAGCGCTGTCCATCCCCTCATTGACGACCTTTGTCGTTTCATCAGTGTTTGAAGTGTTCCACCTGAAGCGGCACTCGTCCAAGGGTTTTGTGTCCCTTGTTGGCCGTGGTTGTTTGCCCGCGCATGAGTCAGGTTCGCACTTTAGCACTTCAAATAAACTGAACCAAATTGAAGTTTTGCCGCCAGCCTGTCGTTCTTAGATTAAGAGGGGCTGGCGACTCGATGCCGATCGTCAGCCTGCCACGAAAGGGGAGATGCCAAGTTTTGCGGTGACGCCCCGGTGCCATGCGCCAAGGTCAAGCCGCACACCTCTTCGACGGTTCACGCAGACCGTCGGAGCCATTCGGGGGAAATGAAGATGTCCATCCACAAAGACGAATTCGGACCCTACAGCGCGGCTGTCTTCTTTTACATTGACCGTTGGGGGAACATCCCCGAAGCCGGGGATCGCGCCCGCGACTTTGAGTATGCCCCAACCCATCCCAGGTGGGGCTACAAGTGGCGCGACTGGATCCTCAAGGCTCAGAACGCCATCGCCCGAGCGCACGGCGCGCTGGTTTGAGCGCCAGACCGAGTCTCGCTCCAAAATCTCGTCCTCTCAAAGCGCTTTTGGAGTGGGGCCTGGTCTGGCCGTGCGCAGCTTGAGCGTGGCGGTCGCGCGTCCGGCCTGACAACGTCTCTCTGCGTCCCCAAAATCATTCCTGTATCCTGCTGGCGACGGCTCTTTGTGGGTTCTGGGTGCCATTCTTGAATCTTCTTGTGGCCATCCTATTGAAGTTGTGCGTTTGAGCCTGTAGAAGGGTCCGTCGCGCGGCCAATGATGTGTCGCCGCGCCTCTGTTGGGTGAGAGGACAGGATGAGCGAAGGACAGCAGGAGACGCCGGTGGACGAGCAGAACCACGAGGCCCAGGAGCAAGACGTGCCGCAGCCCGAGCAAGAGGGCGCCGCGGTCGAAGAAAAAACTCAGGAAAGCCGCGGTGGCGATCGCCGCCGTCGGGGCCGCGCAGACCACTCTCGGCCCGACATCCTGGGCGAATTGACGCGTCTGGTTGAGTTGACCACCAAGTACCCCGAGATTGGCCCCGTTGTGGCTGAGCTGGCTGAAAAGACCGGCTTCCGCCAAATCAGCGAGCGCCTGATGAAGCTCGGCCTTGAGAGCGGACAAGAGGGCGTCGAATACCACTTCATCGCCGCTCGCCTTGCGCGCCGCGAAGGCCGCTCCGAGGAAGTGTTGGAGCTGGTCATCGATGCCCTGCGCCGCCAGGAGCTGCCCGCCGAAGTGGAAGAAGGCCAGGAAGCCCCCAAAGGCTCCTCCGAGCTGCTCCACCTGGTGCGCCTTGGTTTTGCCACGCTCCTCTTTGACCTGGGCGGCCCCGACGCCGCACCCCGGTTCACCGAGACCCTCAGCGATGTGCTGCCGACCCTGCGTGAGCACTACAAAGGTGATGCCTTCTACCTGACGCTGCTGGCTCAGGCGGTCTGGTTTGAGGACAAAGAGCGCAGCGAAGAAGCCTGGGAAGAGGCGCTGGCCTGCAACGACACCGAAACCACGTGGAACGCGCGCGGTACGTGGGCCAAAGAGGCCGACAAGGACATGGACAAAGCCGAGTCCATCTACCGCCGCGGCCTCGACGCGCTGCCCCACAGCGCGCTGCTGCGCCACAACCTGGCGCAGGCGTTGATGGAAAAAGCCCTGGTGGAAGGGCTCGAGGTGGCCGCCGCCCGCAAACTCCTCTCCGAGGCCGATCGTCACCTGCGCCGCGCGCTGCGTGAAGTGCACCGCGCCCGCAACAAGCGCCACATCCACGCCTCCCTGGAGCGGCTCCAGGTCCAGCGCTCGCAACTGGCTCGCCCCGACGGCGAAGAAGCCCCTGCGCCGGCCCCCAAAGCCCCTCGCCCCAAGCCCCCCGAAGTGGGCGACGTGGTGCGCGGGCGCGTCCGGTCGCTGGCCACCTACGGCGCCTTTGTTGATCTTGAGCAAGGCGGCTCCGGCCTCCTGCACAAGTCCGAAATGGCCCATCGCCATGTCCATGACCCCGCCCAGGAGGTTGAGGAAGGCCAGGAGCTTGAGGTCAAGGTCATCGAAGTTCGCCCCCGTGAAAACGGCCGTGGAATGCGCATCGGCCTCTCCCTCAAGGCCCTGACCCCCGCTCCCGAAGGCCAGGAGGCTGGTGCTGGAGACGCCCCCGACCGCCGTCGCCCCCCGCGCGACAACCGTCGTGGTGGTCGCGGTCGCGGTGGCAACAGCCGAGGCGGCAACAACCGCGGCGGCAACAGCCGTGGCGGCAACAACCGTGGTGGCAACGATCGCGGCGAGCGTCGCCCCCCGCGCAACAACCACAACGAGCAACGCTCCGGTGGTTCTGGCGCCAACCGCAACGAGTCCAAAAATGACGGCCGCATGGGCAGTCTGGGCGAGATGCTCCTGGCCAAGCTGCGCGAGCGCGACGAGAAGAAGTGAAACTCGGGGACGCATGGAGCATCGAGGGGCTCGTGGACGCGCTGCGGCGCCGACCCAACGAGCAAGACCGCTTTGACCGCCTTGAAGAGGCCTGCTTTGAGGTGCGGGACTGGTCCACGCTGACTTTGCTCTACCTCGACGGTGGCTTTCCCGCCCCCCAGGACGCTGGTTTCTGGGAGGCGCGGGCCGAACGCCTGCTCGAAGTCATCGAGCCCGACACGCCACTCGATGAACGCAGCGCCATCCACCTGCTCTGCGGCCGCCTGTGCGAAACCCTGCTCGACAACACCCAACAGGCGCTGGCCTACTACCAACTGGCCTTCAAAGAGCACCCCGAAAACCTCGACTCCCTGCGGCGCTCCCGGCGCATCTACGCCGCCACCAACAAGTGGGCCCTTGTGCTGCGCCTCTACGCCCTCGAGCGCCAGGTGCACCCAAACCGCCCCGAAGCGGCCGCCATCCTTCGTAAAGAAGCCTGGATCCTGCGCAAACGCCTCGACCAACCCGAAGAGGCCAACGCGCGACTGCTCGAAGCCCGCAAACTGCTGCGGCGCGGCACCCTGGAGATGATGATCCCCTCCATCGAGATGCCCGCCGTTGCCAAACCCGCGCAGCTCCCCCCTTCCGAGCCCCTCGCCGATGCAGAGCGGCCCTCCGATCCCGACATCGTCCTGCCCGTCATCACCCTGGCGACCCACGACGACGGCTCGGCCCAGCGCGACAACCCCGTCGAACCCCCTCATCCCACAGAGACCAGCGACGACGACGCCGATGATGACATCGATGTTGATGTCGATGTCGACTTCGACAACGATCAGAGCGAACTGGCCACCACGCCGGAAGCCGACGACAACACCCCAAACGACGATGTCGCCACGCCAGAAAGCGACACCACATCAAGCAGCGCCGCACCCCCAGAGCCCGACGCTTCCGCCAGTGACCCTTCAAACCCCCTTGAAGAGCCTGCCAGCGCTCCCGAAGCGCCCCACAGCCGCCTCGAAATCACCCTGCGCCGCTCCGTCACCGCCGAAGTCGTCTTCCTCTTCCTCGCTCGCCTCAGCGCCCAAATCCACGACCACGGCGGCCAACTGACCATCCTGCCCGAACCTTCGCCCTCCATCGATCCACTGGCCGCCGACATCACCCTCAAAATCTTCAGCGTCAGCCTCCCACTGACCACCCTCAACAAAATCCTCTCCCAAACAGAAATCCCCTATCGGCTTCTCGACGCGCGCTTGCTTGCGCGCTGACGCGCGCTCGCTTCGCTTGCGTCGATGGCGCCGAAGTTCGCGGCGCCGACGCTGCGCTTGGCTTGCTTTCGGTGCGCGGCGCCCCGGTGGGGCTTGCTTTTGGTTCGGTCACTTCGTTCCCTTTTGGTTCGGTCGCTGCGCTCCCTTATGGGATTTGTGATGGGTGGGTTATTGGCTTCGCCGGTACGAGTTGGGCATTTCGTCGAAACACACTTCAGAGGGAGGGTGGGGACGAACGGCTGGCGAGGTTGATGGTCTTGGTGCCTGCGCCCAAACGTGTATGCCCGGCTTGATTTTGGGGGCAGGATAGGCGGCGAAGCTCGCCTTCCTGCCGGCCTTTGTGGGTGACTACGGCGCTGGTCCTTAAGTTCCAGGGCCGCTCGTTAAGGCGAGCTATCGCCGCCTACCTTCGCCCCCAATGGGTCCCCTGTCGACGCTGGTTCTCAAGTTTCAGGGCCGCTCGGTCAGCGGGCTACCGCCGCCCACCTTCGCCCCCGTGAAACCACTGCTGCCATTGGTCCCCAACTTCAAAGGCCACCGAAAGCCAGCGGGCTACCGCCGCCCACCTTCGCCCTCAAAACTGGCCACCGATCCCTTGGAAAGTCTCCAAAACCCACCACAAAAGCCGTCCACCCCCTTGGAAAGCCCTCCAAACCATCACCACCGACCACAAACCCCCTCGGAAAGCCATCCAAGCCGCCACCAACCCACACCCGACCACCAAAAAACGAAACAATTTCGACGAAATGCCCAACTCGTACCGGCGAAGCCAAGAACCCACCCATCACAAATGCCAAAAGGGAGCGCAGCGACCGAACCACAAGGGAACGAAGTGACCGAACCAAAAGCAAGCCAAGCGAAGCGACGGCGCCGCGAACCAAAAGGGCAGCCAAGCGAAGCGCGGCAACCGAACAGCGACCAAGCGCAGCGCGGGAGCCGCGCGAAATCACCCCGTGATTTCGCGCCGCGTCCACCATGAGGAGATGAGTGGCCAGAGGCGTTTGGAGGCTTTGCGTGAGACGACGGCGCCGACGTGTCCGCCGGGCATTTGGATGTGTTCTTTGTCTTGTGAGGAGACGGCGTCGATGAGTGCGGCGGCGGTGTGCCAGGGGACGATGTGGTCGTGTGTGAAGGTGATGGCCAGGACGGGGCAGTGGATTTGGTCGAGGCGGGCGGGTGTGCCGGAGAGTGTGAAGGTGCCGTTGTAGAGTTTGTTGTGTTGGTAGAGGTCTTCGATGTAGCGGCGGTAGCACTCGGCGGGGAAGGCGACGTTGTCGTTGGCCCAGGTTTCGATGGCGAGGAAGCCGTCGAGGAACTGGTCATCCCAGGCGCGTTCGAGGAGGCCGACGGTTTTGGTGAGGTTCATGGTGGGTTTGAGCATGTGGAAGCTGGGTTGCATCAGCTGCCAGGGGACGTTGCCGGCGTTGGTCAGGGCGCGGACGTCAAAGGATTTGATGCGGGTCCATGTGGCCAGGAGGCCTTCGTCGGTGAAGTTGATGGGTGCGGCCAGTGCGGTGATGCTGGCGACGTGTTTGGGTCTGGCGGCAGCGTGGATGGTGGCCAGGATGCCGCCCATGCAGTAGCCCATCAGGTGGACCTTGTTGTTGGGGCTAAAGGAGGCGGTGCGTCGGATGGCGCGCCCGAGGTAGGTGTCGCAGATGTCATCGAAGGTCAGGTAGCGGTCTTCGGGTCCGGGTGTGCCCCAGTCGATGATGAAGACGGGGTGTCCTTGTTCGACGAGGTATTGGGCAAAGCTCTTGCCGGGCATGAGGTCGAGGACGTAGTGCCGGTTGATGAGTGAGGGGATGAGCAGGACGGGGGTGTGGCAGGCCAGGCCTTGCGGGCGCGTGTGGTAGCGCAGCAGTCGCCACTTGTTCTCGCGGTGGACGACATCGGCGGGTGTGGTGCCGACCTCGGGGCGAGGACGTTTCCAGAGGGTCAGGAGGTTCTTCAGGCGCTTCTTCATGGTCCGTGGCGTGCTTCTGGAGGGGGCTGTCCCGGGGTGCGGCGTCATTGCGGGGGTGTTTGTTGGATGCCGTCGAGTTTTTCTTCCAGGTCCATCAACCGGCTTTGGAGTTGGTTGAGGGCGTGGAGGGTGCGTTCCTGGTCTTGTCGCGTGGGCAGCCCGGTGAGGTTCCACCATCTGGCCATGAGGCGCTGTCGCCGCGCGCGTGCTTTCATGGCGGCGGTCAGGACATTGCCCATGGGGTTCATGAGGGTGGGGTCGCCCAGGACGTTTTCGAGGTATTGTGCGGTGGCGGCTTCCCAGGCAAAGAAGCCCTTTTTCCACAGGTCCCACATGGTCTTATCTCTCCTTGTGTGTCGTCGAGGTCCGGGGGGCGCAAGTGCGCGTGTGTGGGGCGAGTGTGCGCCAAGTGGGTGTGTGTCGTCCAATGGGGTGTGCGGTGCGTGGCGGAGGGTGGCCTCTGGGGTGCCTTGCGTGCACGGGTGATTGGACGGGTGTGAGGATAGGCGTGCGTGGTGATGTCGTCAAGCCAGTTTTTTGCAGTGCGACATAAGTGTTTGTCGCTCGTGCTCAGTATGGCTTGAAGTCGTGCCTTGGGCATTATATAGGGATAAGGGGGCGAAAACGCTCTTGCAGCGCAAAAATGACAGAGGGCACGGCAACCGCCTGGGTTGTGGGTGTCAGCATCGGGGGAAAGAAGGGGATGTTGATCGTCAAGAAGTACAGCAACCGTCGGCTGTACGACACATCGGAGAGCCGCTACATCACGCTTGAGGAGTTGGCTCAGAAGATCCGCAAGGGCGAGGACGCGCAGGTCGTCGATGCCAAGACGGGCACGGATCTGACGCAGGCGACGTTGGCGCAGATCATCATCGAAGGCCGCGGTGCGGGGCGTTTGTTGCCGGTGCCGTTGTTGACGCAGTTGATCCGGATGAGGGACGACGCACTCTCGGAGTTTTTTGGTCAGTACGTCTCGATGGCGCTGCAGTTTTATTTGCAGATGCGTCAGGTGGCGCCCTACTACCCGCTGGCCAACGCGCCGTTCAACGCGGCCAACGCGATGGCCAGGATGTTCATGGGTCAGAATCCATGGATGCAGCAGCCTCCCGCGGCGCCGCCGCAGGGGGGTTATGGTCCCTGGGGAGGGGCCCAGATGGGCGGGATGTATGGTGCACCGCCGTGGGGCGCGCCGCCGCCGGGCGCCATGCCCCCCGACGAGGCCCATATGGCCGAAGCCGCCGCGGCCAACGCTGCGGCAGCGTCCGCGCCCCCAAAGGACGATCTTGCCGCGCTGCGCCAAGAGATTGAGGCCTTGAAAAAGGCCCTTCAGCCCGGTTCGGACGATGATTGAGTCGATCCGCTTCTGATGCGATGCAGAATTATTTTTTGCGCTGCAACATTTTCTGCTTGACCCCTGCACCACTGGCGCCTAGCATAGGTCTCGTCAGGCGGCTGATGGTCGGCCGCCTCTTCAAGTGATATTGACGAGGAGACGATCCATGGCCCAAGCGAAGACTTCGCAAGCGCAGCAAATGAGCAACGATTGGCAGAGCATGATGGACCAGCAGGTCGAACGCATCAACGCCTTCTACACCGACCTCGGCGAAGTCGAGTCCAAGAGCGCCGAGCAGGCCAGCAAGAACATCGATGAGATGGCTCGCCTCACCAAAGCCTCCCTCGACTACGCCCTCCAGCTCTCCGCCGAATGGCGCCGCGTCTCTCTCGAAGCCACGCGCCGCAACATGGAACTGATGGCCAACCCCTGGAAGGCCATGACCCAGTTCAACCAGTTCTGAGGGCTCTTGAACCCACTCCAACCACGGCGCAGCATCGTGTGCTGCGCCCAAGGTTGTGTGCTGATTAGAGGCGGGGAAGGGAACCCATCGGTAAGAACATCCCGCCTGGCAACAGGCATCGAACCCCCTTGAGTAGTTTTCGAGAAGGCAACCTCGCAAACTGCGTCGGGAGCCTTCCCAGTCTCCAATCAACACACAACTGAGCCATCAGCGGGGCTGATGGCGGTTCGCGCGCCCTTGCGGGGCTTGCTTTTGGTTCGCGGCGCTGCGCTTGCTTTTGGTTCGGTCGCTCGCTGCGCTCGCTCCCTTGTGGTGCGGTCGCTTTCGCTCC
>CAKZKQ010000147.1 GCA_937123825.1 uncultured Pseudomonadota bacterium | reverse complement strand
GGCCTTGAGGCGCTCAAAGGCCTTGCTGGTGGCGTCATCCACCTCAAAACGTGCTGCACCTGGGTCAGGCTGCGGTGCGGGGGGGTTCTGCTCGGGCTGTGTTTTGGGGGCTTCTTTGCTTTTGGGCTGCGCAGGCTTTGTGATCTCGGCAAAGACCACCGACGCCCCCAAAGAGACAACCAATACCGCCACCGCCGCAATCCCCCACCAACGCGGGGTCACCTTCACAACACTTCCAGACATGCATCCTCCTGCCCTTTGCACGCCTTGAAGCAAGGCGACGGGTTCCTGACAGACTCATCGATGGTGGCAAACACAGCAGTCATTTCGTTGGGCGCACCACCACGTCCATACCCGCAAACTCACCAGTGTAGCCCCCGCCAATCAAATCCAGGTGCCCTTCTTTGTGCAGCTTGAACCAATCCATGAGCGTCTGACCAGGATTCAAGCGCACGACTTTGGGCTCGTTGCTCTCCAGAATATCGCCGACGGACTCCGAGAACGCCATACAACCCGACATCCTCTCAACCCTATCCTGGCTCTGACCGCGCAGGCGCTTGATGGCCACCTCAAAACCCTTGGGATCAAAGTGGTAGAGCCCCGCTGCGCCGTACAAGCGGCCAACGGGCGTGGCCGCCTGACCCAACGCCTCAAAAAGCTCCCCGGCTTTGGGACTGGCCCACAAGACCCGGAAGGCCTCAACGTTCTTCGAAAGCTCGCCGCTGTAACCAATCTTCTCGTCTTCAAAAACAGTCGCGTTCCACAAAACGTTGAACGCATCGGCGCTTGCTTTATCCACACCCGCAAGGAGCACCTCAACGCTCTTTTTGGTCACAACGGCCTTCTCCTTCTGGTCGGCCTCAGAATTCTTATCATCAGCGGCCTCGACTGGAGCAGGCTTGACATCACGGTCGGCCTTGGAGGGCTCACCAATCAACTCGGCAAAGGACGTCGTCGCGGCCAGCGACAACACCAACAAGACCAAGAGGCTCAACGCAGATTTTGGGACCATAAAACGCTTCAACATGGGACTTCTCCTGGCTTCTCAACGCATCAACACTGCCCACAAAGGGATTCTCCCTGGCTTGAAGCGCTTCAACGCAGCGGCTCAGAAAAAGTTCTGAACGATGGCCTCAAATCTCACCAAAAATCGCAGCCCCCCTGGTTTTTCCCTCCAAAGCGCCTCCCAACCCCCCTATCATCACAATCCACGGCTCTGAAACAGCATCCCCAACCGACGCCATAAACCCATGCACCGACCCTTTGACCACCAACCGCGCCCCATTACGCTCGGCCTCATCGCGGCCCTCAGCGCCCTCTCCCTCTTTGTGGGCAACACATCCCTGGCCCAGCAAGAAGAAGCACCACCGCCCCAGGACACCGAAGCGCTGCCGCCACCGCCTGCCGAAGCGCCACCAGCGCCTCAGCGCATCCCACTGTCCATCACCGTCAGCGGCGGCGTGTCGCTGGGCGCCTACGAGGCTGGGTTCCTCTACTATGTCTCAGAGTTTCTCAAGCTCAACCCCGACCCTTCGGATCTGAAGGCCATCACCGGCGCCTCGGCGGGCAGCGTCAACGGGCTGCTGACCTTGATGTCGGTCTGCAGCGGCGAGCCCGAAAACCCCCGAGACAGCCTCTTTTGGAGCACCTGGGACGACGTGGGCTTTGAAAAACTCTTCATCCCCGAAGAAACACAGCCCACCAGCGCCTTCTCCAAGGCCGCCTTTGAGCAAATCGTCGACCGCATCCGCATGCGCTGGGACGCCGGCCTGCCCACAGACTGCGATGTCGCTTTTGGGGTCACCGCCACTCGCCTTGAACCCTATGCCTTCGAGGTCAGCAGCAACCAACTGTCCATCCCGCGGACCCGCGAAAAGTTCCTGATGCGCATTGAGGGCCAGGGTCCTGGAAAACCGCCGCGCATCACCAACCTTTCGGTCCCCATTGAAGGCCTGATCCAAACGGCGCTGCCGCTTGAAGACCCCAAGGCAGACCCTTTTGAGTTGATGCGCAGCGTCATCCTTGCCTCGGCGGCCTTTCCCATCGCCTTCTCCCCCGAGGTGGTCCCCCACTGCATGATTTCACCCCAGGCCGATGGGCACGACAACCTCCCCCCGTGCACCCTTGAAGGGGCAAGGCGCGACCTTTTTGTCGATGGCGGCGTCTTTGACAACCAACCGCTGGGGGTGGCCGCGGATGTGGTCACACGCGGCCTGGAAGAGGTCGACGGACAGTGGCAATGGCGCCCGTCGCTGGACCTGCCCCGCGCCGACCCACCAGACCCCACCATCTTCTTCTCTTTGGACCCCAGCGTGCGCGCCTGGCCAAGCCAGCACATGGTCCAAAACACCCACCCCACCGACTCGGTCTTTGAGATGGTCCCCCACATGCTGGGCACCGTCATCGACTCGGCTCGTTCAGAAGAGCTTCAGGACCTCATCAACGCCCACCCCCAGCTGCGCCGCCGCATCAACCTGGGCGAAAACCACATGCCCACCGCCAGCGGCCTCCTGGGTGACTTTTTTGGCTTCTTTGAGCGCGACCTGCGCCGCTTTGACTTCTACCTTGGCATGGTCGACGCCTTCACCATGCTGCGGCGTCTGGCCCAGGACCAACCCCAGACCAACCCCGCTCACCCAGCCCCGGCGTGGAGCGACGACCTCAACCAGGTCCCCGAGCAGTGGCACGCCTTTTATTGCCTGCGCGGCGCCCTCGAATCCAACCCCAAGATGCTTACTGCCTGCCAGGCCGACGAGATGCGCAACACCCGCATTCTGGCACAGGCCTCCTTGGACCGCCTCTACGACCACTGTCGCAAGCTCGGCGCCCAGGAACCCCACATGGCCATTCAGCACGCCCACTGCCGCAAAGCCTCCGCAGGCACTCCGCCGCCCCGACTGGTCGCCTTGCCCGACGATGAGCCCGACGCCTGGCAGCGCGAAGAAGACGAAGCGCCCTTTGAGCACATGATCCGGCTCTTGTCCCTCTACAAATTCAGGTTCTCGGACCTTGGGCTCAAGCGCACCCAGGCTGACCAGGCCGGGGCCATGCTCCACCAGAAGATCCTCGACCTGGGCGAAGCCGTGGCCGAAGCCCACGAAAGCGGTGGCCCCATCATCAGAACCGTGGTGCGACGCGCCGCCAACGGCATCCAATACGTCCCCGTCGAAGAGCTGCTCTACATCAACGTGGGCACGCGGCTGGAGCTTGGCTGGAGCAGCACGGGGCCCTGGTCGGGGCGGCCCAACTGGCTTCGCCTCCACGGCGCCATCTCCCTGGAAGGCCTGCCCGCCATTCAGTCCTCCGCCGAGGATGACCCAAGCGCCCTCATCTCGATGGGGCTGGAGTTTGAACCGGTGCCATGGAACGGGGGCAACGCAGAGCTGCGCGCCGGGGTTCGAGTTGGGGTACTCTTGAGCCCCACAGACAAAGTCTTCTTTGGAACCTGTCAGGTC
>CAKZKQ010000146.1 GCA_937123825.1 uncultured Pseudomonadota bacterium | reverse complement strand
CCTCACCCCCGCCCAGGCCCACCGCCCCCTGCCCATCATCGAGCGCCTCACCCAACCCTCCAAAGAAGCCCGCTTCCTCAGCGCCCGCGCCGCGCTCACCGCGCTCGCCGCTCCCAAACCCCTCCCTCACCCCATCCAACCCATCACCACCACCCCGCCACCACAGCCCACCGCGCCCCACACCAGGCACTCGCCCCCCAAAGACGACTTTCAGCCCCTCTTCAACCCCCCTGCGCACTGGGCCGAAAAACTCCGCAACGCCGTGCGCTCAAAACGCGTCCCAACCCGCATCGTTCCCTCCACGCCGCAGCCCCTCGACCCCTTCGACCGGCTCCTGTCCAAGGCCAGCGCCTTGCCCCCAAAGACCTTCGACCTCCACACACACCCCACCGTCGCCGCATCCGACCGCGCGCACTGGTTTGAACCCCACCAACCCAGCATCCAAAAGGCCAAATCCACCCCACACACCAAAAACGGCCTCACCATCGTCGACCGACCACAATCCACCACCATCCGCATGCAGGAAAAGGCGCTCATCGACCAGGGCTTCACCTTCGTAGGCCGCCAAAGCGCCCTCTACAAAACCCCCTTCAACCTCCACAACAAAGCCATCACGCGCACCGTCTGGACCGATCCAAGCCGCACCATCTACGCCATCCACAACGACACCTTCGATCACATCGGCTTCTACGTCTTTACCGACGACCGCACCAGCATCCGGCTCGAAACCTCCCACAACCCCCTCGTCATGCTCTCCCACAGCGACCCAAGGACGCTCAACCTCACCCCCACCCAAAAACTCACCGCCAGCAGCGCGCCCCTGCTCACCAACCTCACCATGGACCAGGTCATGCTCTTTCGCGACCTCAAATGGTTCCGATACCGCCCCAAAGAGGCCCCCACCCACATCGCCGAGTTGACCCACCCCAACCACAGAGACGACGACGAAAAGCTCGCTTATCTTGTGCTGTGGAGCCTCGGCCTCTTCTGCATGTTCATCACATTGCTGCTCCTCTCGATGCCCCTCGCACTCTTCACCCTTGCCACACTCATCGCCACATTGCTCATGTGGTTTACGCACCAAAACCGCAACAGCCTCTACGAACCCACGCTCCAAGCCATCGAGTACGAAAAAGCACGCCGCCTCCTGCCCGTATCCACCCAATTCAAAAACACCAACCCACAGGCCGCCGCAGCACCTCAACCACAAACCAACCCATCACTCCACCGCTCGTAGCCCACCTCCCAAAACCGACCACCAACCCGCGCCGCCGCCCGATCCAAACACTGCAGCGCACCCAAACCTTTATCTCTCCGCCCTACACCCCCATAATGTTTCGCTCCACAGACACGACCGGACGGAGCCGACATGCACACACCCACCCCGTGGTTTATGGGATCACTGGCGCTTTGCGCGCTGCTCTTCTTGAGCGCCTGCGGTGAGAACGACACAACCCCCTCCCCCCAGGACGACACCCCACAATGCCGCCTCAACAGCGACTGCCCTGTCGGTCAAGAGTGCCAGAACGAAACATGCGTGGACGTCGATGACGACGGCTGCCAGGACGACGACTGCCCCTGCGCCAGCGACGCCGACTGCCCCACCAACCAGGCCTGCGACGTCCAAACCGGCGCCTGCTTCGAGATCGACTGCCTGCGCGACCGCGACTGCGCCCTGGGCGAGGTCTGTCGCCTGGCCCGCTGCGTCACCGATGTGGACGCCGACCGTGACCGTGACGGCGTCCCCGACACCGAAGACACCTGCCCAGACACCCAAAACGCCGACCAGGAAGACCTCGATGGTGACCTGCAAGGCGACGCCTGCGACCCCGACCTGGACAACGACGGCCTGCTCAACAACGCCGACAACTGCCCCCAAACCCCCAACCTGGACCAATTTGACGCCGACTCAGACGGCACCGGCAACGCCTGCGACCCCGACTACGTCGGTTTGACCGTCGCCGGCACGCTCCAAAGCCCGCAACCGGGCATCGACTGGCCCGCTGACGCCCGCGTCACGCTCGTCGGCGCCCTGCGCCACAACACCCCCGTCGATCCCCAGGGCAACTTCCTCTTTGATGGCATCGACCCTGGCGTCTACTCGCTCGACATCCAAGTGGCCGGACACCGCCCCGAAGACCGGCTGGTCAACGTCGCCAACGACGACGTCACCCTCGACCCCATCACCCTCACCCCAGAGGCGGCCCCAGACGGCGCCCTGACCGGCAACGTGCGTCTGGCCGGGCAAGACGCCCACCAGGGCATCGTCGTCCAGGCCCAGCGCAACAACACCCCCGTGGCCACCACCGTCACCACCGCAGACGGCCGCTACGACCTCCAACTGGCGCGCCTGGACCACACCCTCACCTTCGAGGCCCAGGGCTTCGTCACCCAGAGCCTCAACGCCGCCTGGAACGACGACGCGGAGCGCTTCGAGGTCGCCGGACAACCCCTGACCGACACCCCCATTACCCTCCAGCCCAACCCCGCCGTGGGACAGCTCAACCTCACCCTCAACATCCAACCCGACTGGATCCCCGGCCCGCAGCGCCACGCCACCGTCCAGCTCTTCGCCAACAACTACATCGCCAGCCGACAACAGGTCCCCCACAACGCCGACAATGCCCCCGAGACCTTCACCGCCATCCCCAACGGCCCCGTCCTGGTCATCGTCAGCCGCCCTGGCTTTGAAGACCTCCAGACCCAGATCAACATTACCGACGACACTCCACAGGCCGACCTAGACATCACCATCACCCTTCAGGATCTGGCCCAGGCCAACCTCAACTTCAACGGCCAGGAACTCACCGACCAGATGCTGGCCCAGGCCCAGGAACTGGACATCAACCTCACCGGCGCAAACCTCTCTGGCGTCACACTCAGCGGCGACTTCAGCACCCTTGGCCTCGATCTGACCGGCGCAAACCTCTCTGGGTCGGATCTCACCGACACCGACCTGACCAACACCACACTGACCGACGTCACCCTCATCAACGCCAACGCCAACAACGCCACCTTCAATGGGGCCAACCTCGACGGCGCCGATTTCACCGGCGCCGTGCTGCGCAGCGCCCGCTTCACCCCCATACGCCAGACACTGCCCGAAAACCCCTGCGCCCAAGACCCAGACACGGGCACATCGCTCCAAAACACCTTCTTCAACCGCGCCGATCTCACCGGCGCAAACCTCTCTGGACTGGCCCTCCAAAACACCTTCTTTGTCGATACCATCCTCCAGGGCGCCGACCTCCAACAAACCTGCATGAGCGGCGTCGACCTCACCCTGGCCAACCTCACCGGCACCAACCTCTCGCGCGCAGACCTGGGCGGCGCGCTGCTGACCAACGCCATCATCCGCCAAACCAACGCCGCAGGCGCCAACCTCACCGGCGCAGACATGGCCAGCGCCGTCTTTGACCGCGCACAACTGTCCTGCGTCCAGACAGAACCCCCCTGCCAAAACCCCACGCGCCTGACCGGCGCCAACCTCAACGGCGCCAACATCATCGGGACCAACTTCAACGACGCCGTCATGGACAACATCACCGCCATCGGCCTCACCTCTGGCCCCAGCCTGACCGACCCACAAAACCCTCTGCCCACCTCTTTCGAACGTGCCAGCCTCCAAAACGCCCGCATGACCGGCGCGCTCCTTGGCGGGGCCACCCTCACCAACACCGACCTCACCGGCGCCGACCTCTCAGGCTCACTGCTCGACGGCGCCGACCTCTCGGGAGCAAACCTCACCCAGGGCATCCTCAAAAGCACCAGCTTTACACAGGCCAACCTCAGCGACGCCGTCCTTACCGACGCCGACACCAGCAGCGCCTCCTTTGATCTGACCAACTGCCAACGCGCCACCTTCATCAACACCAACCTCGCCGGGGCACAAGGCCTCCGCACCGACTTTGCCAACGCCGACCTTCAAGGAGCACGGTTTATCTCGGGCACGTGGACCCACGCCAACTTCACCGGGGCCAACCTCAGCGACGCGAGCCTCTTCCAAAGCGCCCTGCACAACGCCATCTTCAACGGCGCCACCATGAACCGCACCGGCATGACCGAAGCCGATTTCACCAGCGCACGGTTTGGAAACGCACAGATGCTCCATGCTGAAGCCATCCTGGCCACGCTGCACAACATCACCTGCAACGGCTGCAACCTGACAGAGGCCAACTTCTTCGCTGCGGATCTGACCGGCGCTGAGCTGACTGGCGCCACCCTTCAGGACACAGAACTCAACAACGCCCTCCTGCAGGACCTGTCCATCAGCAACAGCGACTTAAGCGGCATCAGGTTCTCCAACCTCGACATGGAAGGCCTGCGCGTCACTGGCAGCAACATGACCGGCGTACGGTTTGAAAACATTCTGCTCAACGGTGCCGCCTTCAATCAGGCCGACCTCACCAACGCCGCCTTCACCAACGCTGCCGTGCGAAACGCGTCCTTCAACAACACAAACCTCACCAACGCTGGCATTGTGGACTGCGACTTTTCGGGCACCACCGTCACAGGCGGCCTCATGATCAACACCTCCATAACCGCCTTCGGCGGCATCACAAGCTTCAACAACGCCACCTTTGACAGCGTCACCGCCACCGGCCTGCGGACCGAAAACGCCAGCTTTGACAACACCCAATGGCTCCGGGGCTCACTGGCCAACGCCAACATCCTCACCAGCACCTTCAACAACGCCGCCTTCAACCGCACCGCCATGAACAACCTCAGAGTGGAGCGCTCATCGATGCGCCGCGCCTTCTTTGACATCGTCAACCTCAACAACACCATCTTTGTGGGCAGCAATGGGGGCAATGACCTGCTGGGGACCTCTTTCAACGGCGGCACCGCGCGTCAAACCCAGTTTTCACAAAACAACCTCTCCCAGGCCGCCTTCACCTTCACCGACCTGACCGGCGCGCAGTTCATCATCACCATCCTCAACGGCGCCATCCTCGACCGCACCATCTGCCCCAACGGGATCGACGAGCGCCTCAACGACAACTGCGGGTTTTAAAACCCCAACGCCTGCGCCAAAGCAGCGCTCAATGTCTTGAAAAGAATGGAGAGGGTTGAACCCGGCTGACCCAAACGCCGCACATCACGCCTCGGTGGTGACCAGATCACGAAACGCCGACGGGGGGACGTCGAGGAGCTTGCGAAACGAGCGCGTAAAGTGCGCCTGGTCGGCAAACCCGGTGCAGAACGCCACCTCGGTCAACGACAGCCGACCGGCGCGGATCAAAGCGCGGGCGGCCTCGACCCGAACGCGCAACACGAGGGTTGAAAACGTCACCCCCTCGGCCTTGAGGTGGCGCTGCATGCTGCGTCGGGATAACCCCAGGATCTGGGCCACATCATCCAGTCGCCAAGGACGCACCAGATCCTGGGTCAGAAGCGGCTCCAGACGACGCGTGAGCCGACCGGGGCGAAGCTCTGGACTGGAGAGCAAAGGTTTGGGGTCGATGGACTTCCACTTCAGGATCATCCGTGCGGTGGGCACTGAATCCCACGGCGAGCCGGGCGACGCGTCGTCTGGACCCGACGTCAACGCGTTGAGGTTCAGCATGTGAGGGCCTTCGAGCGACTCACCCAGGTGGGCTGAAAGCCCCTGGACCCCTGCCCGCTCCATGAGTCCGACCAGCAAACCCCACACAAAGACATCGTTGGCGGCCAAGATGGCGTCGCCGCTGAGCGCAAAGTGTTCCAACACCATTGTGCCGCCGCCTTCGGACACGGACTGTTCCAGCACGCGAGTGCGGTGCACGGTGTGCCCAAAACGTTCCAGCCGCCGCCAGCGCTCCATCACCTCCACAGCGGTGCGACCGGCGATCAGCGCATCCAAAACGGGGTGGGGTCCCGTGTGTCGGAGGGACAAACCGGCTTCCCACACCGCGCCGGGGCCCGCCGCAGACCACAGGGTCTTCAAGAGCGCCTCTTTGTCCGCTCCGTGCACAGACACATCGGGCGCATGGCGTTGCATGGCTGCTTTCAAGAGCGCCACCAGCGCTTGGCTGCGACCGGGGCTGTCCAAATCCTTGCCCATCACTGTGTCCTCCATAGGACGCGCGCCATCAAGACGCGTCTTCATCGCTCAACACACAGCGGCCGCCGCTGCGCCAGTCTTCGAGCGCCTCCAGGAAGAGCGCGTTGAACTGCGCCCCCGAAAACGGGTTCTGGCTGGTGACCAGGTTGCAATCGCGCACCGCGTGACCGCGCCCGGGGAACGCGGACTCATGCTTAAAGCCCTGCTCATCAAGCTGCGGACCAATCATCCGCAAGCGCGCTTCGGCGTCCATGATGAACGTCTCGATGTACCACTCCTCGGTTCCAGATACCGACGTCACGCGCCGCCCCACAAAGGGGTTGTCTTGTGGCGCCATGCGCAGCAGGACCGCTGGGGCGTGGCAAATCAAGCCCACGGGCCGGTCTTCAGCCCCCATCTGGGCGACCAGTTCATGGAGCTGGCGGTTGTCCACCAAGTCCTCCATGACCCCTTGCCCACCGGGCACGACGACCGCTTGAAAGCGGCGCCATTGCCCATTGGCCTCGGCGATTCCCATCCAGGCCTTGGAACTCAAGATCTGGTCGATGACGCGCTGGGCTTCTTTAAGGTCTTCAGGGTTGTCTTTCCAATAGTCGACCTTGAGGCTCTCGGGGTCCACCACTGGGGCGGCGCCATCGGCCGTGGCCACGGCCACAGTGTAACCCGCGTCGGTCAGCGCCTTGTAGGGTTCGTAAAACTCTCCCAGAAAGAAACCCGTCTGCCGGCGGCTCCCATCGGCCAGACGCTGCTCCGAGGCCGCCGTCAACACAAAGAGCACCTCGCCGGCAGGCTCGGCCTGCAAATCCATCAACGCCTCGGGGCGCTCAACCCGATAGAGCGGCGAAGACCCACACCCACACAGCACCGCCGTCAATGCACACGCCACCACTCCTTGAACCACGCACTTCATCGCCATCCCTCCCGGCTCCAAAACGCCAACGCGTTTCTTAGGGCGTGTTTGCAAAATAGGACCGAGACAGGCGAGGCCGATGGCATCGAGGCCGAGGAAGAGAGCGCAGACGAACTGGAGGTTCGTCGAGCATCGATGACGACGGGATCGTTGTCATCGGACCGCATGTCGATGGGAGATTTTGCAAACACGCCCTAGTTGTCAAAGGACAGCGGAGGTGGGTTCAGGTCCACCACTCAAACCCAGGCTTGCCTCTCTTTAAGAGCTCGCCCCACCGCTGCCTGAGCCAAAGAGTGCACCTGCAGCCTCTTGATCGCTTGAACAAACGCGCCACAAAAAGAGCGCTTCGCCCCACCGCACACAGCACACCCCTCCACAAGGCCAGCAAGGCCGTCTATGACGTGCACCATGGCAATCAAGCACCACATTCAGGACCAAAAGAAGTCATTTCTGTACTGGAAGCGTGCAAACCGTTACAGTTTTTTATATATACATTCAAGAAAACTGCATGACCCACCCAACCCCCCCTAAAACCCCTCTACACACCCCGCCCAAAAAACCCCTCTAGTACGGTGATTAGCGGGTTCGTTACACATTTTTATTTTTTTCAAATAACGCAATTTTCTCCTTACACACCAGCCCAAAGTTGGTGTATGGAGTCCGCCGCTGAAGAGGGGGCCACGTGCTTCGGCAGGACTTCACAACGGAGAAAAACTAATGAAATTCCAGTCTTGGATGATGATTTTGTTGGTGGGCATGCTGAGCTTGAGCGTTGCCTGCGGAGATGACGGCGACAGCAACGGTGACAACGCCAACGCGCAGAACAACGACACCGGCAACAACGATGTCAACAACGCCGGCAACAACGACACCAACAACGCCGGCAACAATGACGTCAACAACGACATGAACAACGACGTCAACAATGACGGCAACAACGACGTCAACAACGACCCGCCGCCGCCCATCTTTGGCACCGAGGCCGACATCGCCATGGCCATGGACCTCTGGATGGAGATCGAAGACCACCAGCTTGACTGGATGCAGCCCGCCGCCACCGCTGGCTGGGTTGAGGGCGCCATGCCCCACGGCAGCTTCCAGCAGTTCTACCACAACGGCACCGACAACACCGCCGACGGCTACATCGTCATCAAGCGCAACTACGGCATGATGGACGAAGAGGCTCTGGGCGCCCTGACCGTCATGAAGAAGGTCGAAGGCTTCGACAGCGAGATCAACGACTGGTTCTTTGCCAAGTTCCTGCCCGACGGCTCCCTGGACGTCAACGGCAACGGCGTGGCGCTGGCTGGCCGCGTTGGCAAAGGCGGTGACATGGGTTGCGTCCCCTGCCACAGCGGCGCCGAGAACGGCAACTTCCTCCACACCTTTGAAGACGGCGAAGTCCCCAGCGCGCCCCCGTTTGGCCGCCCCATGGATGAGATGCTCGCCGCCCAGCTCTGGGACGAGATCGGCGACCGCGCCAACTGGGACGCCCCTGAAGGCCGCGAAGACTGGGTCGAGGGCGCCATGCCTCACGGCAGCTTCCAGCGCTACTACCACAACGGCACCGACACCGGCGCTGACGGCTACATCATCGTCAAAGAAAACTACGGCATGATGGACGAGAACGCCCTGGGCGCCCTGACGGTCATGAAGCGCATGGAAGGCTTTGACGAAGACCTCAACGACTGGTTCTTTGCCAAGTTTCTGCCCGACGGCTCCCTGGACGTCAACGGCGACGGCGTGACCCTGGCCGGCCGCGTCGGCAAAGGCGGTGACATGGGCTGCGTCCCCTGCCACAGCGGCGCCCCCGGCGGCGACTTCCTCTTCACCGTCGAGTGAAACAACACTGCGGCCACAGCGCCTCAAAGCGCCTGTAACGCCGCACCCCAAACGCCACACAAAGGCGTTGTGGAAAAGCCCGCACCTCGAATGCGGGCCTTCCCACAACGCCTTTGTCTTTTTCTACCGCATCGACATCCCACAACACCAAAACACCTTTGCGACAAACCACCACCTCGATACACTGCCAAAACCCTCACCAAGCTCGCCCTACCACCGGAACCCACACCATGCACCCCACGCGCCGCTCAAACCATCAAAACCTCGTCCCGAACCTTGTGCCTCACTGCAACCAAAGAGAGCGCAAAAGAGCCGAGGGGTCGCCGAGCACTGGCAACAAAGAGATGGCCAACAAAAGCCATCGAGGTGGACTCGTTTTGAACCGACTCGCGCTGGCGCTCTGTCTCCTGCTCCTGATTGCCCTCGCAGCCTGCCAGCGTCCACCCCAGCCCGCAGAGCCCGCCCCCACACAAACCAGCCCAGCCCCCACCAGCGCACCGGCACCGGCCCCAACCTCCGCGCCCACACACACCCCCAACCCACAAGGTCTGGCCCAAACCTCAGACGTCGGCTTCACCGCCGCCCCACCCCCATCACCCCAGACCCTCCAGACAATGCTTGGCAACGGCGAGCATCTGAACATCGCCTCCAACACCCTCACCGTGGCCATCTCAGCCCCCAAAGCGTCGTCGGTTCGGCTTGGCGGCGGACTCCAAATGCCTCTGGACAGGGTCGACAAAGAAGGACTCTGGGCCACCTCGATCCAGGCCAAAGGGCTGGACCGGCTGGTGCTCTCCTGGGCCATCCTGGACCAAAACCAAAACATCCTGGCCCAAGGCACGCATCGAAGCTCCAACGCCCCTGACCCCACACCCACCGCCGAGGTCGGCCGCCCGGTCGAGACCGTTCCCTTTGAGAGCAAGCACCTGGGCCAAAGCCGCGACCTCTTTGTCTACCGCGCCCCGGGCTCATGCCAGGGCTCCCCGTTGGTCATCATGGCCGATGGGCAACTGCTGGAAGCTCTGACCCCGTACCTGGAAGCGGCCGTATTGGCCGGCCAAATCGAACCGCTGGTGGTGATTGGCATTGGCAGCGCGCCGCCTGTTGACGCTGGGCCACAAGGAGACATTCGCCTTCAAGAATACGCACCACCTGGCGCCGCGGCCCACCTCAACCTCGATCTTCCCAAACACCCGGCGCGCTTTGATGCCCACATGCGCTTTGTCACCCAGGAGGTCATCCCATGGGCCGTGGAGACCTTTGGGGTGACACAGGAGCGCCACCGCCGCGCAACTTGCGGCTTCTCAAATGGTGCGGTCTTCGCTGCCGCCGCCGCCATGCTCCACCCCGACAGCTTTGGACACGCCATCGCCCTCTCTGCTGGGCTCTCCCCGGGAGAGCCCTTGACCAAAGACGCCCAAACCCACTTTTTCCTCGGCGCGGGGACCCTGGAGCCGGTCTTTGCCACACAAACCCAGACCCTGGCCGCAGCCACACAGGCCATCGGCGCGCCGACCACCGTCCGGCTGCGCGTGGGCGGCCATGACCCCCTCACCTGGCACGAAGAAACCATTCAAGCGCTGCACCCGGC
>CAKZKQ010000145.1 GCA_937123825.1 uncultured Pseudomonadota bacterium | reverse complement strand
GGGCCAGTCGTGGGTCAGCAGCGCCCCCGAGGCGGCCCTGGAAAACCCCTTAAGCCCCTCGCGCCCCGCTTTGGCCCTCAGTTCGGCCAAAAAGCGCTGCGCCAGCGGCAGAATGTCATCGACACGCTCCTTGAGCGCGTCGATCTCCAACTCCACCACCTTGAGTCGATAATAAAAGTCCTCGCGAACCTGGCCTTCGGCCACCAGCGCCCTCATGTCCCGGTGGGTCGCGGCCACGATCCGCACGTCCACAGACCGGGGTTGATTCTCACCAACGCGCCGAACCATGCGCTCTTCCAGAACCCGCAGGAGCTTGACCTGCATGGCCTGGCTGACTTCTCCCACCTCATCCAAAAAGAGCGTCCCGCCACTGGCCGCCTCAAAGAGCCCCACGCGATCCTGGGCTGCGCCCGTAAACGCGCCGCGCTTGTGCCCAAAAAGCTCGCTCTCAAGCAACTCTTCGCTGACCGCCCCGCAGTTGACCGCCACAAAAGGCCGGGACGCTCTGGCCGACTCACCGTGGATCAACCGCGCCACGCGCTCCTTGCCCGAACCGCTGGGTCCGGTGATCAACACCGTCGCGTCCACTCTGGCCACCCGCAGCGCCAACTCCAACAAACGCCGCATCGACGCGCTGCGCGCCACCAAACCACACCTGGCCTCGATGTCGGACGCCGTCAGGCCCTGCTGGCGCTTCAGGCGCCCCTCGGCCTCTTTAAGGGCCTCTCGAACCGCCTCTAGCGCCCCTTGGAGCGACTCATTTTGATAGAAATCAATGAATTCATCGGCCTTATCGCCCCATTGAGAGAGCGTGCGCCCCACCATCCGGCACACGGCATCCCCGCACCCGGTGCAGCTCTCCTCAACACAGTAAATGGGCTCTCCAAACGCGCGGCTGAGGTACCCGCTGGCAAAGCCGCACAAGGTCCAACACACCGGCTCGCGCTCCAGCCCCACGTGCAAAAGGTGCTGCTCGGCCTCGTAGGAATCGGGCCAGAGCGCCGACGCAAACGCATCATCCCGGGGGTCGGGCTCAAAGCGCACCAGCCCCTGCAAGCGGTGCAGCCGCCCTCCTGCGGTGCGCCACTGTCCGGGCGAGTCCCAGGCAATGGTGTCTTTGAGGGTTTCGGCGGTTCTCCAACCGTGGCTGAAACCAAAGCGGGTCAGCACGCCGCGCGCGGCCGTGGACCCCAGAAGATCGATCAACTGAGAGCGCAGCAACCCAAGCGCCACCGCGTCCATCAACAACACGCGCTCGCCGGCAAAGGTCATCACGCCCCCATCGGGCTGAAACCTCAGCAAATCCCTGACATCGAGCCCTTCAAGCTTCATCTGCGCCCCTCAAAACTATCAAAACGAGAGCATAAACATATCAAAAAGACAAAACCTATCAAAATGAAAACACACCAACACTTTGCATTCAAGCACACCACGTCCGACCCCCACGGCATCGAGCTTCAATAAGCACCATCACCATCGCGCTGGCACACCCCTTGCTCTTTGCATCAAGGCAGACAACACGCGGCAGACACACCGCCGCAGCGACATAAAGCGCGAGTGGGGCTGTCCCGAAACCCCCCCCACTCGCGCACCACCAAAGGGAGGATGAGACACCATGCAGATCCGACGCGCCAACGAACGCGGACACGCCAACCACGGCTGGCTCGATACGCACCACACCTTCTCCTTTGCCAACTACTTTGACCCCAGGTTCATGGGCTTTGGCCCCCTGCGGGTCATCAACGAAGACCGCGTCACCGGCGGCCGGGGCTTTGGCGCCCACGGACACCGTGACATGGAGATCATCTCCTATGTCCTCGAAGGCGGCCTGGAGCACAAAGACTCCTCGGGCGGCGGCGGCGTCATCCGACCCGGCGATGTCCAGGTCATGAGCGCCGGCAAAGGCGTCTACCACAGCGAGTACAACGCCTCCGCCACCGACCCTGTCCACTTTCTCCAAATCTGGATTCAGCCCGCCAGCGCAGGCGGCCAACCCCGACACGACCAGCGCTCCTTCGCCGACCAACCCATCGGCACCCTGCGCCAGATCGTCTCGCCGGACGGCGCCGAAGGCTCGCTTCAAATCAACCAGAAGGCCCGCATCCATCGGGGCCTGATGGCCGCTGGGGACAGCCTTGAGCACGCCTTTGAAGGCAAACTGGCCTGGGTTCAGATCGCACGTGGTGAGGTCGTGGTCCAGGGTCAGACCTTGAGCGCGGGGGACGGCGCCGCGCTCCAAAACCCCGGCGCGCTCACCCTGCGCGCCAGCACCGACGCCGAGCTGCTCCTCTTTGACATGGCCTGAGGCAAGACCCCCATGACCTTCGACACCACCGACCAGACGCTGCCCCAAAGCCTGCGCCGCGCGCAGGTCCACTTTGGACCCCAGGCCCTCCAGGCGCTGCCCAAAGCCCTCCAGGACCTGGGCGTCCAGCGCCCCCTGATGCTCAGCACCCCAGGACGCAGCCCTCTGCTCCAAAAACTGCGCAGCAACCTGGGGGCCCTGGCCGACAACGCGCACCTCTTTGACCAGGCCGCACCCCATGTGCCCGAAACCCTGGCCAACGACATCCGCGCCATGATCGATGGGCACCAGATTGACGGCCTCGTCTGCGTCGGGGGAGGCTCCGCCATCGGTTTGGCCAAAGCCGCCGCGCTCACCCACGGCCTGCCCATCGTCGCCATCCCCACCACCTACTCCGGCTCGGAGATGACCCACATCTACGGCATCACCACCGCCACAGGAAAAAAGACCGGCCGCGACACCATTGTGCGCCCCAAAGTGGTCCTCTACGACCCTGCGCTGAGCGCCTCCATGCCACTCAAGGTGGCCATCCCCAGCCTTTTCAACGCCATGGCGCACAGCGTCGAGGCGCTCTACGCCCCCAACACCACCGACGACATCATCGCCACCGCGCAGCGCGCCGTGACGCTCCTGGCCAAGGCCATCAAAGCGCTCTCAAACGGTCAGGACGACACCGAATCAAGGACCTGGGCGCTGCGCGGCGCCATGCTCTCTGGGGCCTGCCTGGACGCGGCCCGGATGGGGGTCCACCACAAGCTGGCGCACGTCCTGGGCGGCTCACTCGGCATGCCCCACGCCCCCACACACACCGCCCTGCTCCCGCACACGGTCCAATACAATCGGCAAGCTGCACCCAAAGCCATCAAGGCGCTGAACGCCGCACTCGACACCGACGACACCCCGCGCGCCCTCTTTGAACTCATCGCCGCAGCGCAGGCCCAAACGCGTCTGTCCAAGCTCGGCCTTGACCTCAACGACATCCACACCGCCGCCCAGCGCGCCACCCAAAACCCCTACCCCAACCCCAGGCCCATCGTGGCCGACGACATCGAGGCACTCCTCCTTGACGCGTACCACGGGCGTCCACCCCAGCTTGGTGCCCGGCGCCTGCGGTTGACCACCGCCGCCGCGCCCCACAACCGCCTCCAAGCCACCGTCACTGGACCCGCGCTGACAGACGCCAAAGCCATTGTTGTGGCCATCCACGGGCGCGGCGCCACCGCCGAGAGCATCACGCAAGCCGCCCGCACCGCGCTGGTCGACCTCCAGGGCGTCGCCGTCGTCGCCCCACAAGCCAGCGACAACACCTGGTACCCCAAAGGCTTCATGAGCCCCGAAGCCGACAACGCCCCAGGGCTGGAGTCCGCATTGAGCGTCATAGACGACCTCCTGGCGCAAGCGCACGAGCAGGCCCCAAACACGCCCAAAATCCTCACCGGGTTCTCTCAAGGGGCCTGCCTGGTGGCCGAATACATCGCCAGACGCGCCCCAGACATCGCTGGCGCCGTCATCTGGACCGGCGGCCTCCAAGGACCGCAGTCGCCGCAAACGCGTCCCGCCGCGCCGCTGGCCCACTTGAAGATCTTCATGGGCGCCGCCGCCGAGGACAAATGGGTCCCCGCCGAACGCGTCACACAGAGCGCCGCGTGGTTTGCCCAAAGCGGCGCCGACGTCACCACCCACTGGACGCCCGGCAACGCACACACCATCACCCACACCGAACAAGAGGCCCTCAAGACCATGACGCTCCACGCCATGACACACCCTCACGCCGACCTCAAATACCTCAGCGGCCTGGGCAACGCCCACGCCAGCGAAGCTCTGCCCGGCGCCCTGCCCAGGCATCAAAACACCCCTGACAAAGTCCCCTACGGGCTCTACGCCGAGCAACTCAACGGCACCGCCTTCACCGTCGAGCGCCACCGCAACGCCCGCACCTGGTTCTACCGCATCCGCCCCTCGGTCAGTCACAGCGCCTTTGAACCCATCTCCAACGGCCTGCTGACCAACGACTTCTCAAACGCCGTCGCCTCGCCCGAGCTGATGCGTTGGCGCCCCCTGTCCATTCCCACCGAGGGCGCCACCGACTTCATCCAGGGCCTTAAAACCGTCGGCGGCAGCGGCGATCCCACCACCCGAGACGGCTTCGCGGTCCACGTCTACGCGGCCAACGCCGACATGACCAACAAGGCCTTCTACAACTCCGACGGCGAGCTGCTCATCGCCCCCGAAACGGGCTCACTGCTGCTCCACACCGAATACGGGCGGCTGCACGTTGAGCAAGGCGAGTTTGCGGTGGTGGGTCGAGGGATGAAGTTCTCGGTGTCTTTGCCTGATGGCAGCGGGCGCGGGTATGTGTTGGAGGTCTACAACGGCAGCCTTCGCCTGCCCGAGCGCGGCCCCATCGGCGCCAACGGTCTGGCCGACGAGCGCCACTTCATGGTCCCCACCGCCTGGTATGAAGACCGCACCGTGGCCGACGACGGCTACGAGTTGGTGACCAAGTTCGCCGGGCAGCTCCACAGCGCGCGCCAAGGCCACTCACCCTTTGACGTCGTCGCCTGGCACGGCAACTTTGTGCCTTACAAGTACAACGTGGCCCACTTCAACTCGATGGGCTCGGTCAGCTTTGACCACCCTGACCCCTCGCTGCTGACCGTCATGACCGCCCCGCGCGACGATCACGGCAACGCGGTGGTCGATGTGATCTTCTTTCCTGGCCGCTGGGACGTGGCCGAGCACACCTTCAGGCCGCCCTACCTGCACCGAAACGCCGCCCTTGAGTTCAGCGGCATCATCAAAGGCGCCACCAACTCGGCCTCGGGCTACGACCAGGGCATCTACACCGTCACCCCGGGCATGACCGCGCACGCCATCGCCGCCGACTCCTACAACCGCGCTCTGGACGGCGGCCGCGACGACAGTCCACACCGCCTCTCGGACGACTCGCTGTGGATCATGTTTGAATCCACCATGGTCATGAAGTTTACCCCCTGGGCCCTGACCAGCGACAACCGGGAAGACGACTTCAGGCGCGTCCACAAAGCCTACCGCTCGCGCTTTACCCCCAACGAGCGTTGATTTTCATCCACCGGGGCACACATTCAATCGGGCCAGCATGCTTGGCAGTTCGCCATCGACGCATTGGCCACAGCCGCAACCCGGTGCCCCATGACACGCTCACAAGCCATCTCACTCCACCCCGCGCGCCCCGGCGACGCCGGCGCCATCGCCAGAATGTCCCGCGACTTGATTGAGCGCGGCCTGGGCTGGAGTTGGCACAAACGCCGTGTGCTCCAACACATCAAAGGCCACAAGAGCCTGGTTGTGGTCGCAAGAGGCCCCACAGAGCGCGTGTTGGGCTTTGCCATCATGATTTTTGATGAAGACAGCGCGCACCTGGCCCTTCTGGCCGTCTCGCCCAAAGCCAGACGCCAGCGCCTCGGCGCGCGTTTGTTGGCGTGGCTCCATAAAACATGCCTGGTCGCAGGCACATTTGTGGTCTGGCTTGAGGTGCGCGAAAAAAACCACGGCGCCCGCGCCTTCTACAGAGCGCAGGGCTACCATGAGGTGGCGCGCGTACCCGGCTACTACCAGGGGCGCGAGGACGCCATCAAACTGAGGCGAGATCTCCGTCGGCGATCTTTCGAACCGCCAGCGCCTTGATGCGGTTGACCATCGAAAAGAACCCGTTGCGGCGGCTGGGGCTGAGGTGGCTCTCCAACCCAAGCTCACCAAAGAGCGCGTCGATGTCCGCCTTGACCACCTCCTGCGGCGTCTTGCCCGAGTAGAGCGCCAGAATGACCGCGATCAACCCACGCACGATCGCCGCGTCGCTGTCCGCGCGGAAATCCATCCGGTTTTGCGCCTCATCCCAGTCCAAGACCATCCAAACCTGACTCTGACAGCCTCGGACCTTGTTCCCCTCGCTCTTCTCTTCGTCGGTCAACGGCGGCAGGTCACGGCCCAACTCAATCAGATACCGATACCGGTCGGTCCACTCATCAAAAAAGCCAAAGTTGTCCACCAACTCTTCAATGTCAGGAATTCCGCTCACAACCACGACTCCAAAAGCAAAATCAAACCGCCACACGGCGCTCACAAACAAACGTTGCACCCACAGGCACAACCCCCATCGACAAAGACGAGGCTCAACGCCATACGATACGATGCATCAAAACACAAATCTGTCCCCCCTCTCAAAATTCTGAGAGCCACCACCACACCCCAAACCTGTTCATTTCTGCCTCCACCCCCACCAACGCGACCTCCAATAGAATTTTTCACACCTGGCATCCACCTTGCTTCTACCCAAGAGCATGAAACGTCTGACATGGACATACGCCCTGGCGCTGTGGATCACCTTAAGCGCCTGCCAAACCGAGGCTCCCCAGGAACCCCAGGACCAGGCCCAGTGGATGGTGGACAACGCCCAGCGCTACCTCACCGACCGCGCCTGGCGTCGCCAACACCTCGAAACCTCCCTGTGGCGCCCCGAGCTGCCCTACGCCCGCAAGCGCCTCGACAGCTACGGCCTGGAGCGCGGCGGCTGGGACAAACTCCAAACCATCGCCCCCACCGTCGCCCCCGTCCGCGCCGACGGCCACCCCAGCGATGTCCACAACGACGGCCAGAACCTCCTGCCCCAACAACTGCCCACCACCATCGAAGGCTGGCGCGCGCTGGGCAAAGAGGTCTTCTGGAAAATGCCCATGCGCCGCGACGCCTACATGGAGTGGATCGCACAGCGCCCCGAACTCTGGGACGACGTCGGCCTCCAAACCGACCAGGACGGCAACATCCGCGGCCTGACCCGCTTTGAAGACGCCCGGGGCAACCAACGCGTCGGCTTGACCTGCGGCATCTGCCACGGCGACAACGGCGTCGCTGGCAAAGCCGCACGGCAACTCGACCTCGGCCACGCCCGCGCCCTCTTCAGCCAGGCCCTGGGCAACACCCCCGGCGCCTTTGAAGACTGGGGCCCCGGCCGCGTCGATGTCACCAGCGACAGCGTGGACGACCCCCTGACCATCAAAAACCTCTGGGGCGTCCCCCACCAAAGCCACATCAACACCAGCGGCAGCATCCAACTCCATTCGCCCGCCGCCCTTGCCGTGCGCTTTGAAACCCAGTTCATCGTCGGCCACGCCATGGAAGCGCGCCCCAACCGCGCCCTGATGTGGGCCCTGGCCATCTACATCGTCACCCTCGACCGCCCACAAACCGAACCCCAAACCGACACCCCAGGCGCCGACATCTTCCAGGCTCGCTGCGCCGGATGTCACAACCCCCAGCGCGGCTACAGCGGCGACCTCGTCAATGCCGAAGCCCTGACCAGCTCGCAACAAAGCGCCCGCAGCCCCCTGCGCGGCACCGGCTTCTACAAAACCCCCAGCCTCCTGGGGATCTCATCCGGAGGCCCATACCTCCACGACGGCAGCCAGCCCACCCTCGGCGACCTGCTCGACAGCGGACACCCCTTTGGACAACCGCTGCCCGAAGACGACAAACACACCCTCTTGCAATTCCTTCAAACCCTCTGATCCAAGGACCCAAGACCATGAACACCCTGCGCATCCTCATCTTAAGCACCCTGGCCATCACCGCCCTGACCGCCTGCGGCGACGACACCAGCTACTCCGGCGGCGACCCCGATCCCGAACCCGAAACCACCGAGTTCGAACTCGAAGCCACCTACATCAGCGGCCACTACGGCAGCTACAGCGACTGCCGCGAGGAAGCCTTCAACCCCAACGCCGAAGGCAACCGCCAGGAAGACGGTGAAGGCTTCATGCCAGCCCCCGAAGACGACAATGCCGACGCCGACTGCGCAGACGACGAAGACTGCGGCGGCCTCTTCAACTGCCAACATGCCCAGGTCACCATTGAGTTGGCCAACCCCAACGACGAAGACGCCACCACCATCGACATCGCCGAGCTGCTCATCCTCGACGCCGAAGGCATCGAGCGCGCCAGCCTCCCCATCCTCAGCACCCAACGCACCGACGACAACACCGACTTTGATGGCACCCTGGCCGCTGGCGCCGCACAAAACCTCCGCATCGACTTCCGTGGCCCCCTGAGCCTCTACGACCTGCTCACCAACGAAGACGAAGACAGTGACGGCGACAGCATCTCCAACAACGCCGCCCCCCTTCGCATCCTCATCAAGGTCAACAACAAAAACGCCGAAACCCTCGACACCCCCGCCATCGACGCCCTGCCCGACATCGACACCTGAGGTGACCGCGCGCGGCGCGGTCACCGGTTCGCGGCGCCGGCGCTGCGCTTGGCTTGCTTTTGGTTCGGTCGCCGACGCTTCGCTTGGCTCCCTTGTGGTGCGCCTGCTGCGCAGGCTTTTGGTGCGGTCGCTGCGCTCCCTTATCGCATTTGTGATGGGTGGGTTCTTGGCTTCGCCGGTACGAGTTGGGCATTTTGGCGAAAGTGGTTCGTTTTTTGGAGGCCGGATGGGCGCTGGTGGCGCTTTGCGAGGCTTTCCAAGGGGGTTTGTGGTCGATGGTGATGATTTGGAGGGCTTTCCAAGGGAGTGGACTGGCTGACTTTCTTTGCGAGCCAACGGTTGATGCATTGGGCTGTTTGGAAACTTGAGAAGGGGACGAGATCATGAAGACTTTGCGTGTGATTCTTTTGGGTGCGCTGGCCGTGACGGCGTTTGGCGCGTGTGGTGATGACACCAGGTACTCGGGCACGGATCAGGACACCGCCGAGTTTGAGCTTGAAGCCACCTACATCAGCGGCCACTACGGCAAGTACGACGGCTGCCGTGAGGAAGCCTTTGACCCGGACGCTCAAAGCGAGGGCGAACGCCGCCCTGACACCAACCCTGCTCCCGATGAGGCGCCCGATGACAGCGACGGCCCCGGCGGTTTTTGCGAACACGCCCAGGTCACCATCGAGCTGGCCAACCCCAACGACGTCGACCTGACCAACATCCACATCGCCGAACTGCTCATCCTCGACGCCGAAGGCATCGAGCGCGCCAGCCTCCCCATCCTCGGCACCCACCACACCGAAGACAACGCCGCCTTTGAAGGCAACCTCGCCTCAGGCGCCGCCAACACCCTGCGCATCGACTTCCGCGGCCCACTCGACCTCCAAACGCTGCTCGAAACCGAAGACGGCGACGAAGACGGTCAACGCGTCGGCCAACCCGCCGCCCCCCTTCGCATCCTCATCAAAATCAACACCCAAGACGCCCACACCCTCGACACCCCCGGCCTCGACTCCCTCCCTGACATAGCGACGTGAACTCGCGGGGCGAGTTCACGGGTTCGCTTGCTGGCGCTGCGCTTTTGGTTCGGTCGCCGGCGCTTCGCTTGGCTCTCTTTTGGTTCGCCTGCTGCGCAGGCTTTTGGTGCGGTCGCTTCGCTCCCTGATAGCATTTGCGATGGGTTGGGTTCTTGGCTTCGCCGGTCGGAGTGGGGCATTGAGGCGAAATTGGTTCGTTTTTGGGGGCCGAATGAGTTGTGGTGGCGACTTGTTGGGCCTGAGGATTGGGTTTTGGGGTCTGCCCTGATGGGCTGTTTTGGCGGTTTGTGGGCCCCTGGATTGAGTTTTGAGGTCTGATGGGCTGCTTTGGCGGCTTGTTGGTTGGGTCTTTGGCTTGGGTTTTGAGGCTTTATGGGCTGCTTTGGCTGCTTTTGGGGCGAAGGCAGGCGGCGGTAGCCCGCTGGCCTGAGCGGCCCTGCGAATTTGAAGCCCAACTTCAACAATGACTCTGAGGGACTCTGCGCAGTAGAAGGCCAACATCGACAAGGGCCCCGATGGGCGAAGGCAGGCGGCGGTAGCCCGCTGGCCTGAGCGGCCCTGCGAATTTGAAGCCCAACGCCAACTGGAGTTCCAATCGGCGAAGGCAGGCGGCGACAGCCCGCTGGCTTGAGCAACCCTTGCACCTTTGCCTTTCCTCCCCCGTTCAACCGATGTCGCCACCAACATAGGCCGGCAGGCAGGCGAGCGATTGCCGCCTTCCTCCCCCCCATAACACCACCACCTCCCTCAACACCCCCCCCCCCGCCCCCCCCCCCCCCCCACACCCCCCCCCACCCACCA
>CAKZKQ010000144.1 GCA_937123825.1 uncultured Pseudomonadota bacterium | reverse complement strand
CCGCCGTTGCCAAATCACAGGCCGGCAGGGAGGCGAGCGATGCCGCCTACCCTGCCCCCAAATCAAGCCGGGCATGCACGCGTGGGTGGAGCAACCAAGCTCATAAACCCACCAAACTCACGACCCCACCACCCCAAACGAAACACTTTCGACGAGATGCCCCACTCTTACCGGCGAAGCCAAGAACCCAACCCATCACAAATGCTATCAGGGAGCGCAGCGACCGCACCAAAAGGAAGCGAGCAAAGCGAGCGACCGAACCGCAAGCAAGCCCCAACGGGGCGCCGCGAACCGAAAGCAAGCCAAGCGCAGCGCCGGCGCCGCGAACCGCCGGCGGAGAGGGGGGAAAACGTCCCCCCAACCACCAACTCCCCCCACAATTCCCCCATCACCTACTCACTCTTCTCCTTCCCCTCTCTCCGTCGGCTCGGGGTTGTCGAAGAAGGGGGTGAGGGGTTGGCCTTGGGGCAGCGCGGTGGGGCTTTGGGGGCCGAAGCTGTTGACGATGGCGATGAGGGCGTCGTTGTCGGTGGGGTCGGGGGTGGGCAGTGGGTTTTGGGGGGTGGCTTCGATGTGGAGGGATTGGGTGGGGAAGGCGAAGGAGACGCCAAGGGCGCGGGCCAGACGCATGATTTCGAGTTGGATGTTGTGGCGCGCGCGCAGCTCTTCGCCCCAGGTGGGGACGTCGAGGAAGGTGTGGACCATGACGTCGAGGGAGTGGGCGGCCATGGCGTTGAAGTAGACGTTGGGGGGTTGGTCCCAGACGGCGGGGTTGTTGATGAGGATGGCGCGGACGCCTTCGGTGAAGGCCTGGATTTGCTCGGGGGTGGCGTTGTAGGTCAGCGAGAGGGTCATCTTGAAGCGGCGGTATTGGCGCTCTCCGACGTTGTCGATGATGTTGTCGGCGACTTTGCTGTTGGGGACGGTGACCAGGGAGCCGTAGAAGGTGCGCACGCGGGTGGAGCGGAAGCCGACCTCTTCGACGGTGCCTTCGACGCCGGACATTTTGATCCAGTCGCCGATCTGGAAGGGTCGGTCGACGAAGATCATCAGTGAGCCAAAGAAGTTGGCCAGGGTGTCTTTGGCGGCCAGGGCGAAGGCCAGACCGCCGATGCCAAGACCGGCCAGAAGCGAGCCGACGTCGACGTTGAGGTTTTGGAGGATGAAGATGACGCCGATGACGGTCAGGGTGGCCTTGAGGCTCTTGCGGACCAGGGGGACAAGCTGGTCGTCGAGGCGAGTGTCTGTTTTTGAGGCGCGGGAGGACATGAACTCGGACAGGCCGTCGATGAGGCGGTAGGCGATGAGGACGACGCTGGAGGTGGCCATGACCTTGAAGGCGATGATGAGGGTGCGGCTGAAGGCCACTGGGAGGCCGAGTTCGGGGACGAGCAAGCCCAACAAGCCGGAAGCGATGAGGACGCTGACGGGCCAGACCATGCGTTCGCGCACGGTGTCGAGGAAGTCGCTTTGGCGGCCTTTGAAGGCGGAGCGGATGGCGCGGATGAGGATGATGTGGCACAGGCGGCTGACGACGATGGACAGGGCGATGAGCAGCAGCAGCGCCAGCCATTGCCAGATCTCGGCGCCAAAGAAGTGGCCCCGGAGGTAGTCGGGCATGCGGGACTTGAAGCGCTCAAGGTCAAGGGCGAAAGTCTGGCGGTAGAGGCCGGGGACTGCGGTGACGGTGCTGACCGAGAAGACCCAGCGGTCGCCCTTCTTTTGGAGCTGGATGTCGGGGAATTCGCTGGGGAACGGGATGAAGCGGGCCTGGCCGCTTTCCTTTTCGATGTATTCGGGCTCGTCGGGGATTTGATCGAAGTAGACAAAGTGCCCAGTGGCGTCCAAAACGCGCTTGAGGCGAATGACGGCCTCTTGTTTGGCCTGCTCGCCGCCGTCAAAGCGGCTGAAATCGAAGCAGGTGATGGCGTCGGCGGGCGCGTCGAAGTCGTCGGGCAGGTTGCGGATAAAGGTCTCCATCGCGCGCCGGGGCGTGGAGCAGTCGGGGGCGTACTGCGCGTGCGCGGTTTGAGGGGTGAGCCACGCCAGTGACATGGCGCCCAGCGCCATCAACGCTGCAAGGGCGCTTTGAATGCTTGTCTTGATGCTCGACCGGGCCATGGACCTACCTCAAAAGTGCCACCAGAGCCCAAAGTGGGATCACTCTGGCAAATATTCATCGACGGGCGCCCCCTTTACACCGCAAAGGGACGCGCTGGCAAGCCTTGAAGACGGCTGGAGCCCTTCCAAATGGGTTTTGCGGGCCTTTGAGGGTCCGTGGTGGGTCATTTCAGGCGTTGGAGGGGATTGCAGCCTCATCTGCAACATTTTATACTCCTTGGCGCTGATTGGTTGGTGAGAGAGCCCTTTGGGTGAGCGTTCAACGCGCTTGTCCATCATGCCTGTAGACGGTCCATGCCTGCTCAAAAGATGCCTTTGCGCGCTGTGGCGCTCCTGCTGGTTCTTGTGGGGGTCACCACGGCGGCTTGTGTTGCCGAGACAACGCCCAACGGCGATGGCCAACCCACCCGTGAGCAAACCTCTGACAACGACGACGCGAACATGGGTGGCCCCAAAGACGATGTGCCAGACGGGTCCACTCAAAACGTCGATGCGGCCATGGACGCCGCAGCCGATGACGCCACCACAGCGCAAGACGCCGAGCCCGACGTGCCGTTGGAAGATGAAGGGCCGTTGCCAGACGACCCGGACCCGGAGCCCGACCCGGATCCTGCGGTGCTCGGCTCTTGGGAGCGGCCGATTGTGGTGGAGGCGTTGCCCTTTACAGACCAACGCGACACTCGCCAGCCCGCCGCCCAGCAGGTCGACGCCTATTTGCCCTGTGCCCCTGACACCGATGAGGGCGGCGGCGAGTTTGTGTACCGCCTGGAGGCTGCGGTCGATGGGGTTTTGAATGTGTCCATCAATGAGGTTCCGGGCGACGGGATCGATGTGGACGTGCACATTTTGGATGCGCCCGACCCGATGTCTTGTCGGGCCCGTGGGCACGCCGAGGCGAGCTTGAGTGTGGGTGCGGGACAGACGCTGTGGGTTGTGGTGGACACGTGGGTTGATGGTGAAGGGCGCGCTCAGGCCGGTCCCAACACGTGGACGGTGCGCCTGCGGGAGGCCGACGAGCCGGGCGACCCTCAGGACTGCACTACGAGGCCCATCGCGTGCGAGGACAATCAGGCCCCAGTCCCCAGCAACCTCCCTGCGCAGAGCCCCGGTGGTCCGGGGTGTCCCGATGGGATGGCGCGCGTGGACAACTTCTGCGTGGATCGGTACGAAGCCGCACTGATGCAGGTCAACAACGACAACACCCTCACCCCTTGGAGCCCGTACCTGAACCCTGGGCAAACGCGCGTGCGGGCCTGGAGCGCGGCGGGCGTCGTTCCCCAGGGCTACATCACCCAGGTTCAAGCCTCGCAGGCCTGCCAGCAGGCGGGCAAGCGCTTGTGCACCGACAACGAGTGGCTGCGCGCTTGCCAGGGCAGCCAGGGGCGCACCTACCCTTACGGGTCCACCTTTGAAGCAGGCGCCTGCAACACCGTGCGCACCTGCCACCCTGTCGTGCAATACTTTGAGAGCAACCAGAACTGGGTCTGGTCGCGCCTTGGGCACTCGTGCATCAACCAGCTGCCCGAAGGGTTGGCGCCAACGGGCCAGTACAGCGCCTGCGTCACCGACGAGGGCATCCACGACATGAGCGGCAACCTCCATGAGTGGACCTCGGACCCGACCGGGACCTTCCGAGGTGGTTTTTACGTCGACGCCGTGCGCAACGGGCCGGGCTGCCTCTACCGGACCACGGCCCACAACACACAGCACTGGGATTATTCGACCGGTTTTCGTTGCTGCGCGAGCGCACAATAAGCCAAAGCCCTTCCACACACTCCCTAAAACCAACCCATTTAGATGATCACAGCACCCAAACCTTTGATCGACGTCCCCTGGATCACCACCGAAGAGATGATCGAGGTGGACCGGGCGATGATGGAAGATTACCGCATTGTCTTGATGCAGATGATGGAGAACGCCGGGCGCTGCCTGGCACAAACGGCGCGGCGGCACTTTCTGGGCGGTGATCCCAGGGGCAAGGCAGTGGTGGTGATGGCCGGACGCGGCGGCAACGGCGGCGGCGCGCTGGTCTGCGCCCGCAGGCTGCACTGCTGGGGCGCGCAAGTGAGCGTGGTCCTGGCCCGCGACCCCAAGGACTTTAAAGAGGTCCCCGCGCACCAATTGGATGTGTTGCAGCGGATGGGGCTGAATCTCATTGGAGCCGCAGACCTCCCCGCGCAGCCCACACCTGCGCTGATCATCGACGGCGTGATCGGCTACAGCCTGGCTGGCGCCCCGCGCGCGGACGCCGCCTCGCTCATTCGCTGGGCCAACGCGCAAACCGCCCCCACGCTGGCCCTCGACGCCCCCTCAGGGGTCGACACCACCACCGGGCAAGCCTTTGAACCCACCATCAACGCCGCCGCGACCATGACCCTCGCGCTGCCCAAGGTCGGCCTCAAAGCGCCGGCCGTACTGCCGCACATCGGCGACCTCTACCTGGCCGATATCTCGGTCCCTCCTGCCCTTTACAGCAGTCAGGCGCTGAAGTACGACGTCGGACCAGTCTTTGCCCAGAGCGACGTGGTTCGCATCTGGTAAGCGCGTCACACGGCGGCGCCCATCTCCCCCAAACGGCACCACCCCGGGCACACCAGACCGCTCGCAGGCCGTTCAACAGTGGACTCAAGCCCATGGCCCTTCGCACCTCAGCTCTGCTCATCATCGCCCTGATGGCGCTGTGCGCCTCTTGCTCACACCCACCGCCTCCCAAAACAGCGGACACCAAAGCGCTCACCGAGGCAAACCCCACAGACGCACAGGACAGCATGGAAGAGAAGACATTTTCGGCCCAGGAGGCCTGGGACGAGTTCAAGACCGAGTTTTTGACCAAATACGCCTATCTGGACGACCGCAACGTCGATGTGGAGGCGCTCATGGAGGAGACCAGCAAGCGCGCGCTGCAAACCACCAACGCGGTCGAGTTTCGGGCCTCGGTGCGCGGCTTCCTCTACACCTTGACCGATCCCCACGTGATCCTGGGGCCGCTGACCAACGACGATTACAACGTCCTGCCGACCACCTCGGACTTGATGGTCGAGCACCGCGACGGGATCTATCTGATCCTCGACGTCCGCGTGGGTTCCGATGCGGCCGCCAAAGGCGTTCGCCCTGGCTGGCGCGTGTTGGAGGTGGAGGGCCAAGCCATTGATGAAGCCGCCAAGGCTCCCTTCGCGGGCCTTTTGGAGACTTACACCGACCGGCAGCTCTCGGTGGGCGCCACGCTGAGCGTCAACGGCAAGCGGCGCACACCCAGAAAGGTCACTTTTGAGGTGGAGGGTCAGCGCCGGGAGATGGATCTGGACGACCCGTACGTGCTTGTCAAAGCGCTCCAGGAGCAGCCCAAGCTCGACGTCCGCACCATCGAGGGCGGCTACGGCGTGCTGCGGATCAACAACTGTCTGGGCGACATGGAGTTGGTGGCGCTCTTTGACGAGGCCATCAAGGGACTGGACAAAGCCCCGGGGCTCATCATCGACCTGCGCAACACCCCCAGCGGCGGCAACACTGCGGTGGCGCGCGGCCTCCTGGGGCACTTTGTGACCGAGGCCAAGCCCTACCAGATGCACACCATCCCAGCCATTGAGCGCCACCACGGCGTCCCCCGGCGCTTTGTGGAGTACGTCATGCCGCGCGCGCCCCACTACGGCGGCCCGATCGTTGTCCTGGGAGGGGCCTGGACAGGGAGCATGGGTGAGGGGCTGGTGATTGGCTTTGACGCTGCGGCCAAGGCGCACACCATCGCGTCTCCCATGGCCAAACTCCTTGGCGCGATCCACAACATCAGGCTCGAAGCCTCAGACTCTATTTTGGACATGGGGGTCGAGGCGCTCTTCCATGTCGACGGCACGCCGCGCGGGGATTATGTGGCCGATGAAGCGTTGGTGCGCGCCGACATGAACGCCGACGGCAGCGATCCGGCCATGGCCAGCGCGCTGAAGTGGCTCAAAACCCAGAAATAAAGCCCCGGCGACACCTCAGGCAGGGCAAAGGGCGAGCTGGCGCCGCCCAGCCCTACGCACACGGGCGCGTGTTAGAAAATAAAGAGCGCCAGGAGGCCAACGTGCGCCAGGGTCGTCAGCGACCCCAACAAGAGCCCCACCCAGCCGTGGAAGCTGCCCTTGGACTCAGGGGCCTGATTGGCCCGGCGCAGCCCCAACCAGCCTGCAATGATCGCCATCGGACCGAGCAAAACCCCAAGGCCGGGAATGAGCGAAAAGACCCCCGCGTAGTACGACACGAGCGCAGCGGGATTGGTGTAGGGGACGACGGTCTGAACGACATTGCTGGACATGGCACACTCCTATGCTCAAACGCACCCCACGGGGAGCGCTGAAATAACATCATCCTCGCGCCGCAGGCTCGACCATCGAGCGGCGGCATCCAAGGCATCAAAACCGGCGGATTCATCCATTCTGGACGGGGTGTGTCGGGCGGCGTTGCGCCGAAAAACGGTTCTTGGAACACTTTTCTGGCCAAGGGGCCCGAGTTCTGTTGATCTGAAGCGGTGCGAGACTTCGCTGCGATGAGGTTGGAGGAGCGATGAGCGACAAACTGCGCTTGATGATGATTGAGCTGCCCCCTGAAGTGGTCAGCGGCTACCAGACTCTGCTGAGCGACCAGGCTGAGGTGACCGTGGCAGGTCGGGCCGGAGAGGCGGTGCGGCGTTTTGACGCCGAGAGCCCCGACGCGGTCATTCTGGGCATCGAAGACAAGCCCGAGCAAACCGCGCTCCTGGTCGAAGCCCTGCGGGGCCGGCCGCTGGGCGCGCTGGTGCCGTTGGTGCTCCTGGACCGAGGACAATCCCCCGCCCATCCGCTGAGCACCCCCAGCGGGGCCGCAGAAGCGGGCGCCGACCGGTTCTTTGTCCACGGCACCCCTGCCCCGGCGGTCCTGGCCTCGATCGCAGAGATGGTCGGAATCGAACTCAAAATCCCCACGCTCCTGCCCACCATCTCCGCCCCAGTGCAGCCCCTGCCCCCCAAACACACACCGCAGCCCGAAGATCCCCCCACCATCCTCTCGGGGCCGACCCCGGTGGTCACACCCCACAAACCCCACAACGCCGCGCTGACCTCAGAGACGCCCACCACCCCCGTGGAAAACATGGCGTCGCAGCCCATCGCCGCGCTCGACCCCCCACTGGCCTCCTCGGCCACCCCCGCCAATCCTCGCCCCGCCTCCTCCCCCTCGGTCTTCTCAAGCCCAACGATGCCCGGGGTGGCGCCGTCGGGGCGCCCTCAAACCGCCCCGGGCAGCCAAAGTCAGGCCATGCGCCACTTTGCAGCACCGGCGGAGGCCGCGGTGCCGTCATCGAGCCACCAACGCATCGCCCGCGTGCGTCGGGCCGCCGTTCGCCCCAACCCGCTGACCCCCGAAGCCATCCGCCGCAAGCAGCGTCAGGCCAGACACGAGGACTACTTTACGCTCCTCGACATCCGAAAAGGCGTCGACAGCCTCCAAATCGAGGCCGCCTACCGAAGGCTCCGCGCCAGGTTTGAGCCCTCGGCGCTGCCGCGCCCCATGGCCGATCGCCACTACCACGACCTGCGAGAGGTCTGCGACGCCCTCGACGACGCCTTCGCGGTCCTGGCCGACGAGGCGCTGCGCACCCACTACCTGCGCGCCATGCTCCAACACAACACCGTCTGACCCTCCACCAACAAAGCCTCTGCCCAGACCCACTGGGCTTGCCAACCGGTGACACTTCATGGCTCCCAAACACACCACGCGATGGACCGCCTGGTGGCTCTTTGGCCTGGTGGCGTGCGTCTATCTGGCGACCCACCAAGGCCCGACCGCTGGCGATGACGTGGTGCACTACGAGAGCGGCCGCGCGCTGGTCCTGGGCCAGAAGATGGCGCTCTCTCCGGAGCGCTTCGACCTCAAATCCTATCCGTCACTGAAGATCTTTGCGCGCCAGGGACTCTCTGGGGGGCTCTATATGACGATGGCGCCGGGGCTGTCGGTGGTCACCGCGCCGTTGTGCGCCGTGGGGCTGGGCATGGAGGCGGCCACCGGCGGCGTGCAGACCCCAGCGCACCTCTTTCAAAAAGGCACCACGATGGAGACCATGGAAGCCAACATGGCGTCGCTGCGAGCCCTGCCCTCGATGTGGTGGATGACGCTCGGCGGTCCCATCATCATGGCGCTGGTGGCGGCGACGCTCTTTGGTTTTGCCGCCGATCTCAGTGGCAGCAGGCGGCGCGGCGCGTTGGTGGCGCTGGTGGGCGCCTTTGGAACCATGATGTGGCCCTACGGCATCACGTTCTGGACCCAACCGCTGGCGGCGCTGGGACTCTTGCTGGCCTTTTGGTTGGCATGGCGCCAAGGCAAACCCCTGCGCAATGAAGACCCAGGCGCCGAGCCCTCCACCGACTCAACCACGCCAACCCAGACCCCGGTGTGGGAGGCAGGGTTGGCAGGCGCGGCGCTGGGGTTGGCGTGCGCGGCGCGCTACGACTGCGCGCTGATGGTGCCTTGGGTCGTGGTCGTGCTGCTCGCCAGGATCTGGCCGTCGCGCCGTTGGAGCGCGGTGGTGGCCTTTGGCGCGGCGCTGGC
>CAKZKQ010000143.1 GCA_937123825.1 uncultured Pseudomonadota bacterium | reverse complement strand
GCCCGCCTCCAACCCCCACACCCACACCCTCCCCGGCCCCACCGCGACCACTGTGGGGCTGGCCACCGCCGGACCCGCGCCGCCCTCCGATCCAGCGCTCCACGCACCTCTGCCCGGCCCGCCGCCGCTGCCCACCGCGTGGCAACGCCGCGAAGAAACCCCCTCGCTTCTGCTCCAGGGCGTCGGCTCGGGGGTCTACGGCCTGCGCAACATGGCCATGGTCGGGCGCAAAGAGGCCCGAGACGCCCTTTGGGACCTCTTGCACAAGGTCAAACACGAAGGGCGCACCCACGCGGCCATCCTCAGAGGCTCCGCCGGGGTGGGCAAAAGCCGCCTGGCGCGCTGGCTCTGTGAACGCGCCCATGAAGTGGGCGCCGCCACCATCCTCCTGGCTCGCCACAGCGACACCCCAGGGCCCGGCCAAGGCGTCTCGGGCATGCTCGCCAGACACCTCAGATGCCTGGGACACGAACACGACGCCGTCTGGGACCGCTGCGAAGATGTGCTCAGCGCCATGGGCCAGGACGACGACGCCCAATGGCAAGCCCTGGCCGAAGTCATCGCCCCAACCCCCAGCGCCACCCCGACCTCCACCCACTTCGGCACCCCCGCCGAACGTTACGCCGTCGTGCGGCGCTTTCTGGAACAACTCAGCACCGCGCGACCCGTCCTGCTCTGGCTCGACGACGTTCAATGGGGCGTGGACGCCATGGGGCTGGCGGGACACCTGCTCAAACAGCGCGACCGCTCCCCCCACCCCATCCTCGTCATCCTCACCGCCCGCAACGAAGCGCTGGCCGACAACCCCGTGGCCCGATGGACGCTTCGAGAGCTGGCCTCCATGGACGGCGCCCATCGACAAGACCTCGAACCACTCACAGAGAGCGAAACCACCACGCTGATCCAACGTTCGCTGGCGCTCGAACCCGGGCTGGCCCGTCAGGTCTGCGCGCGCAGCGGCGGCAACCCCCTCTTTGCCGTCCAACTCATCGGAGACTGGGTCACGCGCGAGGTCCTGACCTCAGGCCCCGACGGCTTTGAACTGCTCGCCGGTGAAGACGCCCCGCTGCCCGCCGACCTCCACGCAGTCTGGAGAGATCGCGTCCAGCGCCTCGTCGAAGGGCTCAGCACAGAAACACACCTGAGCCTGGAGCTGGCGGCGGTGTTGGGCGTCGAAGTCCGCTCAGCGGAGTGGCACCAGGCCTGCCACATGGCAGGCATCAAAGACCCCCAGGAAGGGCTCGACCGCCTCTTTGCCATGCGCCTTGCGGTCGCCGAAGACGGCGGCTGGCGCTTTGCCCACGCCATGCTGCGCGAAAGCCTCCTGAGTCTGGCCAAACACCGCAAAACCCTGGCCGGACTGCACGCGCTCTGCGCCCGGAGCATCGGACAAACCTCTCCCCAGCCCGACCACCCCAAAGCGCTGGAGAGGCGCGGCAGGCACCTGCTCGGCGCGGGAGAAACCGACGAGGCCGGCGCGCTGCTCTTCAAGGCCACGCGCCGCATGCTGGAAGTCCACGCGCTGGAGATGGCCTGGAGCCCGCTGGACGCTTTTGAGCAGGCCCTCAAGACACAAAACGCCCCAGAGAGCGATCCCAGGTGGGGACAAAGCTGGTTGCTGCGCGCCAGACTCTACAGCTATCAGGTCAACCTCTCTGAGGCGCTGCGCTGGAACCGACACGCGCTCCACCAGGGCTGCCAACACGGCTGGGATGCGATCATCCCCCAGGCCCTGCGAGGTCTGGGCGACACCGAACGCCTCCAGGGCAACCTCCTGCACGCCGCCGCACACTACGAAGAGGCGCTCAAGGCCTTTGAAGAGCGCGGCGAAGAGGCCCACATGGCCGCCTGCCTCAACGGCATTGGCGCCACGGCCCAGCAGCGCGGCGAGCTTGATGAAGCGACCACAGCGCTGGAGCGGGCCCTGGGTTTGTGGGAGTCGCAGGGCAACCAACGCAGCACCGCGCAGTGCCTGACCCTCCTGGCCCACATCGCCCAAAGCCGCCAGGACACCGATCGCTGGGCCACGCTCTCCCGACGCGCGCTGGACATCTACGAAGCCCTCGGCGATCGCCTGGGGTTGGCCGTAGGCTACAATGAACTGGCCGAAATCGCCCGCGCACAGGGACAACTCAAAGAGGCCGAAGAGGGCTACCGCAAAGCCGCCGCCCTCTGCGCCGCCCTGGGACAATCCACCGACATCATCCAACTCAACCTGGGGCTGGTCCTGATCGGTCGCGGGCGCTTTGAACAAGCCGGCGAGCAGATCCGCGCCGCCACACGCGCCATGGAAGAAGGCGGCCGACAAGGCTTCCTGGTCTTCGCCGACGCGGCGCTGCTGGCCTGCGCCGCCGCCACCGCCGACAAACCCCTCTGGGACACCTGCTGGACCTCACTCCTTGAACGCCAGGCCCGCAGCGGCATCATCGATCCCGATCTGGCCTGGTGCGTTCAGATCGCCGCTGACCACGCCCGCACCCACGGCTGGCACCCACAAGCCCAACAATCCCAGGCCCTCTACGACAAGCTCCAAGGCTGATTCAAGCCACCGGCGGCACACCCAGCATTGCCTGCACCTGACTCAAGGGGCGATCGCGGTGCGGCCACCAATCCCACGTGGCCAGATCCGTGTTCATCGCCGCGCCGCGTCGCAAAGCCTCCAAAGCGGACCCAGGCTTGAAATAACCCGTCTCGGGGGGCGAATAGGGCGAGACTTTGATGCCGAGTTGGTACTGGAGGGTGATGGCAAAGAGCCAGAAGAACGGGTCTTCGCGGGAAAATCCGGCGATGAAGGACACCACAAGGACTTCGTCCTCCTGGGTCGCCTCATAGCCCGACACCACATGGCTGATGTCGTGCCACACCCCCGACTCAGGCACCCCATAGCGCTCGCCGGGGAACGCCAGATCATGACGCTCCATAAAGTCAAAATAGGCTCGCCCCAGGCTCCCCTCAGGACACTGCCCGGTGCTGCGGTAGCGCTGCGCCAGCGCGTCGTCGCGCGCGCCGCCCATCAGCGGCCCCACGATCTTCCAGACCCCGCGCAGCCCCTCCTGCTTGAAGGCGTCCTCAAAGACGGGGCGCGCAAAAGAGCGGCGCGCCAGATCCAGCATCGCCAACCGCACGCGCCCCTGGGCCAGTTGACGCAGGTTGTGCAACCTGGGCTCGTCGATCCCCAAACGGCCAGCGTACGCCTCAATGGTGCTCACTTCCTGATCGTCGATCTCTCCGTCCATCATGGCCATCAAGATCATGGCCTGGATGACCCGAAGGCGCGCTTCGGGGCCGCTGAGCGACTGCATCAGCCCTTCGGGATCGATGGGCCCAAGATCACCGGGGTCAAGCTCCACGCCAAAAGCGCGCGCTGCGGCAAACAAAAGCTCGGACTCCTGAGCCGACTCCCAACCGTCTGCCTGGGCCACGGCTTTCATGGCCCTGAGGCCCAAAACCGCGTCGTGCGCTGCCAATCCCAGAAAGTCCATGGCACCCTCCCTTCCATCTGTGGCCTTGCTGGCGTCTCCAACAAACGTGTATCACCCATGGCAGATGCTCGCAGGTCAGTCCAGGAACATCTCGGTTGAAGATCGCACCACACAGAGGCATTGTGGAGTGTCGCAAAGATAAAGGGCCGGGGGCTGTCGGGCCGTGGAGGGCGGGAGAAGAGGCGCATGGAGATCCCCAGACCGGGTGAGATCGTTCGAGACAGGTTTCGCATCGACGCAGAACTGGGCCGAGGCGGCTTCAGCGTGGTGTTCCGGGCCACCCAGCTCAACCTGGGGCGTCAGGTGGCGTTGAAGATGCTCTTGCCCGAGATTCTGGGCGACAGCTACAACATCACGCTCTTTCAGCGCGAAGCGCAGTTCGCCAAAAACCTCAGTCACCCCTACATCATTGAGCTCTATGACTACGGCGAGACCCACCGAGGGCTGCCGTTCATCGTCATGGAGTTGCTCGAAGGGCGCGCGCTGGGCGAAGAACTTGAGCACGCCCCCATCGACGAGCATCGGCTCTGGCAGGTCACCGCCCAGGTCCTCAAGGCGCTGATGAGCGCACACCGCCAGGGGGTGGTGCATCGGGACATCAAGCCCTCCAACATCTTCCTGTGCCAGTATTCGGGCATGGCGGACTTTGTGAAGGTGATCGACTTTGGCATCGCCAAGGCGCTGACAGGCCCCGGAGAGACCACCCACAGCTCCATGAACGGCAAGGTCACCGGCACGCCGGCGTACATGGCCCCCGAGCAGATCCATGGCCGCAACCAGGGTGCCCACACCGACCTCTACGCTCTGGGGCTGGTCATGGCCGAGGCGCTCAGCGGTCAGCCCATCTTTGATCCCGACATGCCGCTGATGGATCTGATCCGCGCCCAGGCCTCGCTGGAGACCGAGGTGCCGCTGCCCCCGGTGGCGATGGCCAGCCGTTTGGGGCCGATCATCAAAAAAGCGTGCGCCAAGCGCCTGGCAGAGCGCTACAGCTCGGCGGCCGAGATGCTGGCCGACATCGAAGCCGTCGATTTTGGCCGCATCAACCTGCCCTCGGTGCGCTTTGACGCCTACAAGCCCCCCAGACATCACACCGGCGTGTTGCCCATCGGTGGCCAGACCGTGGCGGGGCGCTATCGCCTTGAAGAGCGCCTCAGCGTGCGCCCCCACAGCGTGCTCTACCGGGCCACCCAGCTGAGCCTGGACCGCCCGGTGGCCATCAAGATGCTCCGCCCCGAGTCCGCCAGCGATCCCGCCATCGTGGAGCACTTCAAACACGAGGTGAAGGTCGGGCGGAAGCTGCTCAACCCACACACGCTCTCCATCGTCGACTACGGTCAGACCGACGACGGCTTGCCGTTCATCGCCAACGAGTGGCTCCACGGGCTCCAACTGAGCTCTGTGTTGACCAACGTGCGCCTGCTGCCCGATCAGGTCGCCCTATTGGCTTGCCAGGTGCTCTACGCGCTGCGCGAGGCCCACCGCCACGGCATCATCCACGGCGACATTCGCCCCTCCAACATCCATTTGTGCAACATGGGGCTCGATGAGGACTTTGCCAAAGTGGCCGACTTTGGCCGGCCCCACAGCCAAGTCACCGACCGCGCGGGGGTCGTGCGCAACACCGACACAGATCAGGCCCTCGGCGCGCCGCACTACATGGCCCCCGAGCACCTCATCGGCGGACACACCGGCCCGCACACCGATCTCTACGCCCTGGGGTTGGTCATGGCCGAAGCCCTGGTCGGGCACCCCATCTATCCATCCAATCAGGACCCGACCATCATCGCGCGCCAGCAGGCATCCGACGCGCCGCCGCCCATCCCCACGCACGCCCTGGAGGGTCACCTGGGGGCGATCATCGAGCGCGCCACGCGCAAACCGCTGGCGCTGCGCTATGCCACCGCCGAGGAGATGCTGGCCGACCTGAAGCTCTTGGAGGCCAAACCCGCCGCGCTGCCTGTGACCATGGAGTTGCAGGCCATCAAAGGCCCCGGCACCGCGTCGCGCACAGCGCCGATCTCGCAGCCCGAGAAGCGCTGGGCCTTCCAAACGCGCCACCACGTCCGCAGCGCTCCGGTGCTTGGCGCCGATGGCACCATCTACGCGGGATCGTTTGATCGGAGCCTCTACGCCATCTACCCCAACGGAGAACTGCGCTGGCGCTTTGACACCCAAGGCGAGCTGCGCGCGTCGCCGGTCATCGGCCCAGACGGCACGGTGTACGTGGGGTCGCGCGATGCCAGAATCTACGCCATTGACCCGGTGTCGGGGCGCGCGCGGTGGGCCTATGAGACGGTGGGGCCGATCAACGCCTCGGCGGTGGTCGACCGCCACGGCTTCATCTATGTCGGCTCGGGGGACCAGTACTTTTACGCCCTGGGCCCTGACGGCGCCCCCAGATGGTACGTCCGCACCCAGGGGCCGGTGTCTTCAACCCCTGCGCTTGGCCCCGACGGCACCATTTATGTTGGCTCGGAGGACGAGCACCTCTACGCGATTGACCCCAAAGGCAAGGTGCGCTGGAAGATGCGCACGGGCGGACGGATTTACGGCTCACCGGCCGTCAACCCGCGCTCCCACACCGTCTATGTCGGCTCAGAGGACGAGTACCTCTACGCCTTCAACGACCGTGGACGGGTGGAGTGGGGCTTCGAAATGGAGTTCTTCTTCGCCTCCACGCCCGTCATCGCGCCAGACGACACCATCTACATCGGGTCCAATGACGGGACGCTCTACGCGCTTGGCGCCGAGGGCAAGGTGCGCTGGACCTTCAAGGCCCAGGATGCCGTGGTCGCGCCGCCCACCCTGGACGCGGCGGGCAACATCTACATCGGGGCCAACGACGGGCGCATTTATGCGCTCGGGCCTGACGGAAGCACGCGCTGGATCTACAATGTGGGAGACTGGATTCAGTCTTCGCCAGTCGTTGGGCCCGACGGGAAAGTTTACTTTGGGGCCGACGACGGCTGTCTCTACGCTTTGGGGGACGCCCAGGGCACCTGAAGACCCGGCACAAGCGCCCTGGAGGGCCCAGGAGTTGTCAGAAGAGGCCCGGTCTGGTACATCGGCTTGAACGGCATTGAACAACCACACCGCTCCATTTGCAGGAGCGGCACAACATCAGCCCACGGATACAACATGCACCTTCAACAGGTCCGCACAGCGCTCCTTTGCCTCACATTCCTGACATTGATGGGTCTCGGGGGCTGCACCTTCATCATCCAGGCGCCCATTGTCTGCCCCGAAGGCACCATGCTCCAAAACGGCCGCTGCATGGGGCAGGTCGTTGGCGCTGCCGGGCAGGGCGGCGGTGGCAACGCCTCTGGTGGCAACGTCGGCGCCGTCAACAACGGCGCCTCGGTCGTCGGGCAGTTGTCGAGCTTCCCCAACGGCGGCTCGGCCGAGTGGGACACCAGCGTCGAAAGCCTCTTGCTGAGCAACTACGACAGCAACAAGTCCGGCAGCATCGACAACAACGCCGAAGTCAACGCCATCCCCTGCGACGTCTGGTCCGCCATGGACGACGCCACTCGCCGTGACGATGAAGTGCCCGTCATGGCCCTTTACGGCTTTGCCCCCGACTACCTTTGGGCTGGCGATGCCCTGGGCTTTGATCTGGACGTGCGCGAGACCGCAGCCCAGAAGATGGAATCCTGCGGGTTGAGCTACTGAGCTCAGTCTCCCTGCCCCCTTCCTCACACTCCACACCACACACACCGTCGCTGGTCACGTCCAGCAAACGACGCCGGTGTGTGTTGTCGTTGTGTCCAAAAATCCTGTTGAGCACCATCGACGCCTCCTCCCCTGCACCGGTTGCGCAAGGCTATGTTTGTGGCGGTCGCGCCAGAGGAAGATTTTAAGCGCCTGGATTCTCAGGTCAAGCAAAAAACTGAACAAATAAACCAATGAACAAAAAGACAGACGTCAAGCCTCAGCCCAACGCTTGACGCAGCGCCGTCATGCTCAGCGGCTTGTGCAGCACGCCGATCTGGCGCGTGGTCTGCAACCACTCCTGACCGTCGCCGTCGTGGTGACCGTAGCTGGTCGCCACCCAGAGCGTCGCCTCCGGGGCCACCGCGCCCAGGCGCTCCAACATCGGCATCACGTCGGCCGTCGGCACCACAACATCAAGCACGATGGCATCCACCACCGTGTCGCTCACCTCAAGCTGCTCCACCGCCCCGCGCTCACCGTCCACAAAAATGCTCTCGCACCCCAGGGCGTGGAGCATGTTCCAGTGGGTCTTGCGCGCCGGAGTCTTCTCATCACAGACCACCAACACCACTTTGCGCACGCGCTTGGAGGAGCGGGCCATCATCTCCTCAGGCACAGAGGACAAGAGCGCTGGGAAAAAGGCGCTGATGACCGTCCCTTCACCCAGCGCGCTGTCAATGTGGATGCTGCCGTTGTGCTCTTTCATGGCACCGTAGGCCATCGACAGCCCAAGCCCCGTGCCGCTGTCTTTGGTTGTAAAGTAGGGCTCAAAGACCTGCTCCAACACCTCGGGGCTCATCCCTGTGCCGTTGTCCGACACCTGCAAGCAGACATACGGGCGCCCCGGGTTGAGCTCCTGATGGGCTTGCAGGCCAGGATCGGCCAGGAGGTTGAAGGTGCGGATTGCGATCCGGCCATCTTCACCCACGGCGTCCCGAGCGTTGACGCAGAGGTTGGTCAAGACGCGCTTGAGTTGAACCTCGTTGCCTTCGATCTGCGCCACGCCTTCTTGAAGCTCCAACGCCAGATGCCGCCCCACAAGGCTTCGACCCATCAGGCCGTGCACGTCTGTGGCCAGACGATTGAGGCTGATCTCGTCTTTGTCGCTCTTGTCCCGACCAGCAAAGGTCCGCAAGCTGGCCAGGATCTCGGCGCCGTGGAGGCTGCTCTTGAAGATCGCCTCCAGGTCCTCGGTCAACTCCGCCGAGTGTTGCTCCATCAAGAGCACCTCACAGGTGACCTTGATGATCGTCAAGACGTTGCCCAGATCATGACCCACACCGCGCACCACGTTTTGGAGCGCTTCGAGCTTCTGGGCCAACTGCATTTGGGCGTTGATGCGGCGCTGCTCTTCTCGGGCCTCTTGCTGCTCGGTGACATCAACGAGGGTCACCACCGCGCCGTGCTGCCCCTCCTGCCCGGGGAAGGTCGGGATCGCCCTGAAGAGCGCCCAGCGCAGATCGTCCGTCTCCAGGTTCTGAAGACCGATCAACGTCGGCGGCTGTGCCTGGCCAGTGCTCAAACAACGATTGACAGGGTATTGATCGCCCACACACGGCGAGCCATCTTCAAAGATGGCTTCGATGATGGTGTCGGCCATGTAGCGCTCGTGGCGCGCATCGTAGGAGAGCCCAAGGAGGCGCAGCGCCTCCTGGTTGGCGTAGAGGATTCGCCCCCCTGCGGAAACATGGACGATCCCCGTGGGCACGGCCTCCAGAATCTGTCGATTCTCGGGCGCACCCTCCAGGGCAAACTCTCGGGCGACCTGGGCCTCAAGGTCCGTGACGCGCTTGCGCAAGAGCCCGATTTCGCGCTCTAGACCCTCCTGGGTCTCGGGCATGACCTGAGAGGGTTTTGGGGGCCTGACGGGAGACATCTTCCTTTCCCCTGGCCAGCAGCGTTAAGCATCCGTGGCCATGGTAACACAATTCAAAAGCACTGGGCATATCAGTTTCGTCCGCCTGGACGGTCAAAGATGCCACCAAACGGCAAAAAACCAAAGTAAATGCCAAATTCGTGATTTAAACCGAGAATAAATACGAACTTTGAATGTGTCCACTGCCCAAAGGCCCGATCACCAACGCCCCTGCCAGCCCACCCCCACATCTCCGCCCGGCAAGAGCCACGGCGAGATTGCGCTTGCAGGCGCTTGCGAATCGTCCTGTGCGCCCACAAGCACCATCACAACCCCCGAGGCCACCAACACAGAGCTGGCCACAAAGAGCCCCAGATTGAGCGACTGGTTGGTCTGCGTGTCGGCCTTGAGGGTATCGAAACGCTCCTGAGCGTTGGGCTCATCCTGAAGGTCGCGCAGCCGATCCACGTCGGGCGCGATCACCAACTGCTCGACCAGAAGCGCGGACGCAAGCCCCGCCCCTCCAAGAGCAACGGCGCTCCACCCCCCGATCTCCCACCCCGACAAACCCGACGACGCCCCCACTTCGGGTCCTTCGGGCACCTCTGGCTCAACCGGGATGCCCTCGATCGTCAGCGACACCTCCAGGCGATCCATCCCCTCGACCTCGATCACCTCTTCGGCGCGGTACTCCCCTTGAACCGCCGCCAACACATGACGACCAGGGCGCAGCGCCACAGCCTCCTGAGGACACGGACCGACCTCCTGACCGTCCACCTCCAACAAGGCCCCTTGAGGCTCACAAACGACCGTGATCAAGGCCGGGCATTGCTGCGTCAGTTCCTGACGAAAGCGCTCGATGGTTTGGGCGATCACTTCGGGAGACGGCGTCTGCACCGCTGGCGCGCTCAGCGCGCTATCGTAGGCTTCCACCGCCTCCTGACAACGCCCAGACTTGGCCAGCGTCCGCCCAAGGTTCAGAAAGGTGATGTTCAGCTCGCCCAGCTTCAACGACGCCTTGAAGAGGCTTATGGCCTTGTCATAATCGCCGCTGTTGACCGCCACGACCCCTTCTTCATTGAGTTCAGACTGGGCCTGGGTCGCCTCGACAAAACCTTCCCCTTGCTGGGCCACCGCTTGAACCGGACAACCCACAAGCAAGCCCGCGCTCAACAGACGCAAGCCCACCCAAAGCACTCCTGTGCGCGTCATCGACACTCCATATACAGCTTGGCCCACCATCAATCCGCGATCGACATCGGGTTGGGTTTCTCGGGCTGCTCTTTGATCACCGGCTTGGTTTCTTTGGGAACCACCGGGTCAACAGGCTTCTCTTTGACCGGCGCGGCCACTTTGACCTCGACAGGTGTCTTTTGAGGCTTCCTGGCAGCCGGCGTCTTCTGACGGCCCCCCTGCCCGGGCTTAACCCTCCTGGGCGTCTTGGCGCTGCGCGTGGGCGTCTGCTCCGCTGGTGGCTTGGCCTCAACAGGAGGGGCTGCGCCCTCATCCTCGGCCACCGGCTGCGCCTCGACTGCTGGCGGCCCGGTCTTTTCCACCACAACCTCGTCCGCAGGCTTGTCTTCAACCCCCGGGCTGGGCTCCGCAGCGGGCTTGGGGTCGCCATTGGCAGGCGACTCAGCCACCACCGGCGCCTCTGGCGCCTCAGGCTCCTTGTCTGGACCATCAAACAAGCCCGCGCCGACCACGACCCACCCCACAACCCCCACCAGGAGCGCCGCTGCCGCCACCCATACCCACCCAGGCAAGCGCTTGTGCGTCTCATCAGCGCCGTCAGTGAGCGGCTCAGGGCCTGCATCCACAAAGCTCTGCGGTGAGGTGTTAGAGATGGCCAGATCCGCCTTGTCTCCCCCCGCCGTGAAGGCGCTCAAGCGATCGGTGCTGGCCAACGCCTGGTCAAAGGCGGGATCGCTGGGCTCGGCCATCTGGGGCACAAGCTGGGACATGGTCGGGGGGACGGCGGCGCCTTCGAGCGGCGGCATCGCCGTCAGGGAGCGGTAGAGCGCCGTTTCATGCTCCACAGCAGGAATCAAGCCCGTGTCCACGGCCACAAGCGCCGCTTTAAAGGCGCTGGCGTCTTGATAACGGCGAGTGTGGTCAAATGAGAGCGCGCAGCGCAGCGCGGGGCCCAAAGGGCTCTCCAGGAGCGCCACGGGCAGCTTCAGATCCCCGGTGCAGTGCATCATGATGCAGGCGTAGACGTGCTCGGCCTCCACCACAGGCATGCCCGTGATCATCTCGGCCAAAATCAGTCCCATCTGGTAGACGTCCACCGCTGGAGTCGCCGTCTGAGACCGCACATACTCGGGCGCCACATAGCGCGGCGTGCCCAAAAACTGCCCGGTGGCTGTGATGCGAGACGCGTCGGCCTCAAGGATGCACGCCATCCCAAAATCCACCAGGTGCAGGCTCTCCTGGGCCGTGCCGGGCTGGCTTAAAAAGAGGTTCCCTGGCTTGAGATCTCGGTGGACGACGCCCAGTTGATGGGCAGCGGCCAAACCATCAAGGCAACCGCACAGCAGCCGCAAGGCCCGCTCGGGCTCCATCCCTCCGTTTGTCTCCAGCTCATGCTCAAGATCGTGGCCATCGAGCAGCTGCATGGCGATGAAGGGCTGACGCTCCTGGCCGGCAAAGCCCACGTCGTGGATCGCCACCACATTGGGGTGCTCTATGCGAGAGGCCGCCTCGGCTTCCTGCATAAAGCGACGACAGATTTCCTGGTGATCGGGCTTCTCTTCAGAGACATCCAGGACCTTGAGCGCCACCGCGCGGCTCATGTGGATGTGCTGTGCGCGGTAGACAGTCCCAAAACCACCACTGCCCAACACCCCCTGGATGCGGTACCTCTCGGCTATGATGGTCCCCGTCGGCCTGATGATCATGGATCGTTCCCGGAAATCCTTCGCGTCTGGCCCAAAGGCATCGGCGATTGGCGGAACCATCATCATAAAAGCGCCGCCTGTGAGCGTCAAAGACACAGACGGGCCCAGCCAGCCTTTTAAACCCCCCACCAAAAGAGGGGCAGGGCCACCACTGAATGTTCGGATTGAGGGATCGGAACGGGCCACCGGGCCCTGCGGGCTTCAAGCGCGGATCAGTTGATGAAGCCCCGCCAGCCAACTGGCCACCAAAAGCATCGAGATCACCCACGCCGAAGGCGGATGCCCCACGCTGACCAGCGCCAAACCGGGCAAGAGCGTCAAGACCCCTGTCACGATCCACAACACCGCGCTGGCCTGGGGCTTGATGTCACCGGCCAACGACACGCTGACCCCTCCAAAGAGCGTCCCATAAAAGAGCGTCTCTTTGGACGGGGCGATCTCCACCGGCAACGCGGCCAGCGCGCCGTAAAGGAGCATGCCGCCCGCCACCGCGCCCAAGACCTCCACCGCAGCGCGCGGGTGACGGCTGGCGCCAAGGCCAAGGACCACACCCAACACCGCCACAGAAAAAGGCCACTGACGCGCCACCGGCCACGCCACCAACGCCGCAATCGTCTTCAAACCCGGAATCGTGTCTTTGATCCACTGGGCGGCCTCGGGATCCCACGCAAACCCAGGCCCTCGTTGCGCCCACACGAACGTCGCCACTGACGCTGCGGCCAACACACCTGTCAGCACCACGCCCGCTTGCGCTTTGTTCTCGGCCGACGCCTGCTCGGTCATCGCTTTCTCCAGCATGGCGCACCAACGCGCCGCATGCAGGAGCGCACAACTCTCAACCTTCTTGCGCTCCTACCTTCAACGACACAAACCTACATCAAGGCACACGGACCACAAGAATTCTCGATCATTGTTTCTCAGCGCACTCAAAAGGGCTTCTCAACGCCGCATCAGCGCCTCGGTCAACGCAATCATCCCGCGCCAGCGTGGATCGGCCTCCGAGTCATGCCCCATCGCCTCCAAAAGACGCTGCCCCTGCTCCAGACGCATCGCTGCACCGTCCTGACCCAGCGACGCCATCCACCCAGCAGTAGTGATCAACACATCGGCCATCGGCAACGGCATCTCCAAGGCCTGTGCGTGCTCCCAAGCCAGACGAAGATCCCCTTCGGCGGCCCCCGCGGCCTCGGTCAACATCTGCAAACGCGCCCGGGCACACCACGCCTCAACCATCAAGGGCCTGGCACCAAGCCGATCGGCCACCAGGAGCGCCTCATCCAACTGTGCCTGCGCCTCTGACCAGGACTCAGAGGCGATCGACAACCGCCCCAACGCCAAAAGCGCCACCGCGCGAGGCCAACTGCGCGGCTGCTCGTGGTGCATGGCCAGACAATCCTCCAAACCGCGCCTGGCCAAGAGCTCATCGCCCTCCAACCAGTGCATCAACCCCATCGACAAGAGCCCTCTGGCCCGAACAGGGCGATCAATCGAGGCACTCATCCGCTTAAGATGCTCCCGACACTGCTCAAAAAGGGGCTTGACCTTCAGCGCGCGGGCCAAACGCCCAAGAACCCACACCAGCTCGGCAGAAAACGGCGTGGGCGTGACCAGAAAATCGCTCTCCAAGAGGTCTTTGAGGCGCATCACGGCGGGCTCAAGCCGACCGCGCATGTACTCCACCACCCCTTCAAGGATCTTGACGCGATCGCGCAAGCGAACATGGTCCGGCCCCTCTTTGGCCCACTGCGCCAACTCCTCCAGGTGCTCGCTGGCCAGCTTGTGCTCGCCCAACCTCAAGAGCACCTCCACGCACGACGCCCTGGCCACCATCGGTCGAGGCTTTGTCCGCGCGATCCCCAACGACTCCCAGAGCCCATCAACGCTCTCGTAAGCACGACGCGCCAACCACAGATCCCCACTCCGATGGGCCAGATCGGCGGCATCAAGCAGGTGCTCCCAGGCTCGCCGTGGACGCTCGGTCTTGGACAAGTGCAACCCCAACTGAAAGTCGCGCTCAGCGGCATCGCCCCAGGCCATCCCCTTCTTGAGCTCGTAGGCCACAGCGTGCAACTTCTCGGGCTGCATCCCCTGGTCCATGGCATCTTTGAAGTGGGCGACGAGCGCCTGATCCCTCAAACGAACCATTGACCCATCGAGCACCTCCAACACCCCTTGCTCAACCAAGCGCTGGCGCACGCCGTCCAGGCGAGCCCCCATGCGCACAAGGCGAGGATCGCGCCGCGAGGCGTCGCGCAAGGCGTCAATGGAGACCTGGGGCCCCAGCACAGCGACCCACTGCAGGAGCACGCGTGCGGCCTGCCCGATCTCTGTCGAAGACGCCTCCAGGCGCTCAAACCGCTCCAGGCGGCTGTTCAACACGCTCGCCGGAGCCTGCAAGTCCCCCTCACAACCCCAACGCCCCTGTGACCAACGCAGCTGCCCCTGGCGGCAAAAAGCTTCAAAGCTCTCCAACGCCGCCCCTGGGTTGCCTCCAGAGAGCTTGTAGAGCGCGGTGACGGCCTGCTCGGCGATCGGCGCCAGCGAGGACATCCAGGCGCGGTGGGCTGCGGCAGACAATGGCTCCAACTCCATCCTCGGCCCCACATCGAGCCCCTGGGCCAACTGCCCCAGCGCCTGCCCCACCTGTGGGTCACAAACGGCGTTGTCGAGCCAAAGCCAGATCCCCAGTGGAGCCTGGGACAGGACGCCGCTTTGGGCCATGTGGTGCAAAAGATGAAGCGACCACTCATCCACATCGTGGGCATCGTCCACCAGGATCAAAATGGGCTGCACCGAGGTCAGCGTCGCCATCAAGTGGATCAATGCCTCAAAGGCCAGCGCGGCCTCCTCCGGGCCCAACCTGGCACCGTCGGGCAACCCCCGGTACTCGTCCAAAAGCTGGGTAAAGAAACCAAAGAGCGGGTGCCCATGGCCAAGCTGCTCGTGCACCCACCGATCACAGACCTGGGCCACCAAACCGTCGGGGTCCAGGCGCTCCGAGTTGAGCCGCCGCACCCCCGTCAAGAGCCCGCCCCACGGCACCCCCTGAGTGTCATCGGTCGCCGACACCAGAACCGTCAACACCTCACCGCGCCCCTGAAGACCCCGCGTCAGGATCTGCGCCAGCGCGCTCTTGCCCACACCCACCGCGCCGTAAATCAACCCCAAACCACCGCCCACACCGCTCTGCATGTCCAAAGCCGCGTCAGTCAGAAGCCCCAACTCGCGCTGGCGCCCAAAGACCTCCCCGGTGGGCGCTGGCCAAACCTCCTCGGCGGGCTCAAAGCAAGGTTCAAAGACCATCTTGAGCGCTTCGCGGCCCATCGCCGTCGAACGCGCCGCATCGTAGATCGTCGGCTCATCGGGCTCCGAAACCCTCCCTGGCACCACGGTCGGGATGTCCGCCTCATCGATCTTGTTTGCCGAGAGGTTCCCCAGCAACTCGGTGCGCTCGTCGGCGTCGTCCTCTTCTGGGACAAAGGCCTCCAAAATCTCTGTGGAGCGGTAGGCGGCCTCCACCGGCGCCAACCAGTTGTCGCGGTGAGACTCAAACGAGTTCTCCAGCGCCTCCAAAAACTCCCCGGCGTGTTGGTAGCGCTCAATGGGCTTTTTGGCGGTCGCCACCTGCAAGATGTTGTTGTAGGGACCGCTGGTCAGTTCTCCGCCAAGGCGAGGTAGGGGTTCGGTGACCTGCATATTGAGAAGGGCGTACATGGAGTCGGCTTGGAAGGCCATTTGGCCGGCGAGCATCTCGTAGTAGATCAGGCCCATGGCGTAGACGTCGGTGGCCGCCGAGACGTCGCCGCCCATGGCTTGCTCGGGGGCCATGTAGCTGGGGGTGCCAAAGACCATGCCGTGCTCGGTCAGTTGGGCGTCCTGGGTCTCCAGCGCCTTGGCGATGCCAAAGTCCAACACCTTCACAAAGTCCGACTCTCCGGCGATCTCGGCCAGGAAGATGTTGTCGGGCTTGAGGTCGCGGTGAACGATCCCCTTTTCGTGGGCTTCGTTGAGCGAGCGCAGCACCTGCAAGAGGATCCGGGTGGCGCGGGCGGGGTTGAGCCCGCCCTGGCGGCGCAGCAAACGCCCCAGGGTCTTGCCCTGGAGCAACTCCATGGCGATGAAGTGGTGGGTGTCGGTCGAGCCGTAGTCAAAGAGGGTCACGGTGTGGGGGTGTTGGAGTTGGCTGACGTGAAAGGCCTCGCGCCGAAAGCGCTCGACCATGTCGGTGCGCTCGGCCAACTCGACCGACAGGAGCTTGAGCGCCACCTCGCGCCGCACGTTCTCTTGCAGCGCGCGGTACACCACCCCGGCCGAGCCGCGTCCAAGGCGCCCCAGGATCTGGTATTTATCCGCAAAGCGCTGTCCAGGCTTTAAACCCCGATCTCTGCTCATCTGCGCTCTCCCCCTTCACTTCGCCCGGCGACACCACATTGGGCTCTGGCGCTGCTTAAGACAAACGATGCAAGACCACGCCGCCGCGCAGCTTGGGCTCAAACCAGGTGCTCTTGGGCGGCATCAAGAGATCGGCGTCCGCCACAGCAAAGAGTTGGTCCATCCCGGTGGGGTGGAGGTGAAAGGCCACCGCCGCCCGGCCCTGATCCACCGCGTCGCTGAGCGCCTTGTGGCCGCGGATGCCGCCCACAAAGGCGATCCGCTTGTCGGTGCGCGGGTTGCCGATCCCCAGCAAAGGTCCCAAGACGCGATCCTGCAAGACCGCCACATCCAAGACACCCACCGGGTCGTCCTGGGGCACGCGTCCTTCTTTGGCCTTCAGGCCGTACCAGGTCCCATCGAGGTACATCGTCCACAGGCCGCGGCCCGCAGGCACAGGCTCGGACCCTGCGCTGATCTCAAAGTCGGCCTCCAACGCCTCCAGGAGGCCCTTGACGGTGTGACCATTGAGGTCGACGACCACGCGGTTGTACGCCATGACGTGGAGCTGGCTGTCGGGAAAGAGGCCCGCCAGGAACCAGCCGCTGCGGCCTTGACCACCGCGCGCCGCACACACGCGGCTGGCGGCCGCCGAGCGGTGGTGGCCGTCGGCGATGTAGAGCGCGGGGACCTGCGCGAAGGCCTCCTGCAACGCCGTCACCATGGCGGGATCAAGGATGGGCGTCAGGGCGTGCTCCACGCCGTCCTCGGTGGTCACCGACCAGGCGGGATCCAAGGCTGCGGCGCTGGCCATCGCCTCTTTCACCTTGGCCTCGTTGTCGCGGTACGCCAGAAAGACCAGGCCGCTGTTGGCGTCGAGGGCCTCGACGTGATCCACGCGGTCCTGTTCTTTGTCGGGGCGAGTCAGCTCGTGTTTTTTGATCGTGCCTTGATCGTATTCTTCGACAGAGCAGGCGGCCATCAGGCCAATCTGGGTGCGACCCTGCCAGGTCTGGCGGTAGAGGTAGAAGCCCTCGGTCTGATCCTGAATCATCCAGCCATCCTGGAGGAAGCGCTCCAGGTTCTGACGCGCCATGTCGTAGGCCGCTTTGCTGTGCGCGTCGGTGCCTTCGGGCAAATCCACCTCGGAGCGGGTCACCTTGAGGAAAGAGCGGGGGTTGTCGGCCACGATCTGGCGAGCCTCCTGCTCCGAGAGCACGTCGTAGGGCGGCGCGATCACGTCTTTGGCCATCGCGTCGTTGGGGCGCACACCTTGGAATGGGCGGATCTGAGCCATCTATCACCTCTCTAAAAGCATATCGCTGTTCTGGGCCACCTGGACATCAACGTGGCGTGGGTATCGCGGCGCAGCGCGCCCGAAGATAAAAAGACGACGGCAGTCTACAACGGCTTTGGCGCACAAAGCGATGGTTTTGTCATACGCCGTACCCCCTCCAGGCACAGCGGGCGCTTGCGGGGAGCCCCGGAACGCTCCAATGGGAACGTGCGACATGCGGACATGTCTTGTGGACCGACAAATGTTGCGCCCAAACCGTGTCAGACTGGCCCTGCCCTGGCCGTCACAGTAGGCTGGAACGTACCAAGAGTGCGCGCATGAGGGGTTCTGCCCCAAAATCCAAGCGCGCACCGCCCCAAAGACCCGCAAACGCTGTGGTTGTGATGCCAAACCCCATCCAAAACCCCATCCATGGCCCGTTCATCGCCGCCATCATGCTCCTGGGAGCCTTGCTGACCGTTTCAGCCTGCAATCCATGGCGCCACTGGGAGCAAATCCACGATCAACACGGCGATCCAGCGCGCTTGAGCGCAGATTATGGGCTCAAACCCATCGAGTTGAGCGCCTCGACCACCGCCAATGACCGACAAACCGCGCGCGTCGTGGTCTCCAAAGAGGCCATCGTGGTCGATTTTTCGCCGCTCTGGCTCTCTCTGCCCCCAAAACACCGCGAAGCATTGCACAACAACGCCCACGCGCAGATGGATTCACCGCCCGACACGCAGCCCTACAGCCATAAACCCATCCGAATCCCACTCAAAGACTGGCGCGCAGACCAGATGAAGGGGCCGTTGATCACCGAACTCTACGATGCGCTCCAACATGCGCTCCCCATCCGGCGCCAATGGGATGATTTCAACGACGACGACCTGTCACAGATCCCCAATCGCCCCTCAAGGCGGTCGCTGGGCACCCTCTCGATCGTCATTGACGCGCGCATGCCCGCCCAACTCCTCTTTGAAACCATCTACACCGCCGCGCAAAGCATGTATTCAACCTTCGATCTGCTGGCGTTGCACCAAAACGCATGGCAAACGCTGCGCGTCGAAGCCCCCAGGATGTGCCAGGGCACGCCCAAGAGCATTCAAATCCCCCCAGACCCGCTCGACAGCACAGGGACAGTGCTCGATGCGCTGGCGATGTACGACGACGAGAGCGCTCAGTGCGTGTCGGCAGACGTTGAATTGACCAAAGAGGGCTGGATGGTCCGCGCGCAGCAGGGTTTTGGGTGCGGGCGACACTCCAACACGGAGCCCAGAGCCATCTACCACGATAAAATTGTCTTTGGAGAGGGCGGAACCTGCCCCACCGTGCCGCGAACACAGCCCGCCGACATGCATCGGGCGCTCAATGAGGCGCTGGGGCGCTTGAAGATCCTGGCGCAACCCTGCCAGGGGGCCAACGTCATCTTCCATGGCGACAACACCATGGGTGAACTGACCGCGGTTCTGCTCAGGCTCCACAGCCAGGGCTTCACCTTCACCCAGTTGGCCTACTCTCCCGACCCCGTCAGCGCCCAGTGTGACCTCAAACCCGCGTCAATGACCGATCAGAACTTCAAACCGTAGCGCCGACCGTGGCCTTTGCACCACGTGCAGGCCTCGCGCACGCTGATCGACTCCAACTTGCGGCCCCCAAGCACCGAAGCCAGGTCCGCCTCGACCTTTTCCATGTCCGGATAATGCGGGTTGAGCCAGGCCAGATGCCACTCGGGCTGCGTCAACCACCCCTGGCCCTGACAATAGGGACACTTCTCCCACAGCCAATTGTCGCCGGGGGGCGGCTCGGGCCGAGGTGAAAGCGCCAGCGCGCCGGTGGGCAGCTCTGGAATGGGCGCTTGACGCAGGCGCCGGGCTTGTCTTTTTGTGGCCAATGGACACTCCTGAAAAGCAGCGTGGGAAGATCAACGGCCACGCCAATGGTTCCGACCTCGTCACCGATGGTAACAGCTTCGACATCCAACCCACAACCAATCCATGCCACGACCCTCACCACAACCCCTGACACTCGCGCTGACACTCTTTGCACTGCTGACGCTCTCGCCAGCAGCGCAGGCCTTCATCACCCCGCAGGTCCACAAGGCCGACGCGCTGCGCGCAGATGAAAGGCGACCCGATCGCCACAGCAAGACGCGCTGGGTTAGCCCGGACGGGGTGGTGATCGAAGAGGTGCGCAAGGGCAGCGGCAAGATCCTCAACGACCCCACCAACATCAAGGTCCACTACGTGGGCTGGCTCACCGACGGCACCGAGTTCGACTCCAGCCGCAAACGCGGCCGACCCACCACCTTCCCCTGGGGCAAAGGGCGGCTGATCAAGGGCTGGGACAAGGGCCTCAAAGGCATGCAGGTCGGAGACATCTGGAAGCTGACCATCCCTCCTGAGATGGGCTACGGCGAGCGCGGCGCTCCCGGCGCGATCCCCCCCAATGCGACGCTCATCTTTGAGGTCGAACTTATCGAGATCAAATAGCTCCAAGAACAACAAAAGCCGATCCAAAGACCCCAAAGGGACCTTTAAATCGGCTTTGAACCCACCGCGACCCGCAACGGGTCGGTGGATGTTGAGGCACAGAACATCTGCCTGTGCCCGCCGCTCAAATCAGCGCTCGCCCAGCGGCACGTAGTCGCGGACGGTCTCGCCGGTGTAGATCTGGCGAGGACGGCCAATGGGCAGACCCTGCTCCAGACCCTCACGCCACTGCGCGATCCAGCCGGGCAGACGGCCCAGGGCGAACATCACGGTGAACATGTTGGTGGGCAGACCCAGGGCGCGGTAGATGATGCCGCTGTAGAAGTCGACGTTGGGGTAGAGCTTGCGATCCTTGAAGTAGGAGTCGTTGAGCGCCACCTCTTCGAGCTTGCGGGCCACGTCCAGCAGCGGATCCTGGACATCGAGTTTGGCCAGGACGCGCTCGCACATGCCGCCGAGGATCCGGGCGCGGGGATCGTAGTTCTTGTAGACGCGGTGGCCGAAGCCCATCAGGCGGAAGTTGGAGGTCTTGTCCTGGGCCAACTTGACGAACTTGTCCACGTCGCCGCCGTCGTCGGCGATGACCTGAAGCATCTCCAGCACGCGCTGGTTGGCGCCGCCGTGACGGGGGCCCCACAGGGCACAGATGCCGGCGCTGATCGAGGCGTAGAGGTTGGCGTGGGACGAACCCACGATCCGCACCGTCGTGGCCGAGCAGTTCTGCTCGTGGTCGGCGTGCAGGATCAAGAGCACATCGAGGATCTTGGCGATGTCCTCGTCAACGACGTAGGGCTCGGTGGGGAAGCCGAACATCATCTTCAGGAAGTTGCCCGTGTAGCTCAGCGAGTTGTCCGGGTAGATGTAAGGCTCGCCACGGGACTTGCGGTAGCTGAAGGCCGCGATCGTCGGCAGCTTGCCCAGCAGACGCAGGATCGACAGATCCACCGCCGCCGGGTCCATGGGATCAAGGCTGTCCTGGTAGTAGGTGGACAACGCGCTGACCATGGCCGACAGGATCGCCATCGGGTGGGCGTTGGTCGGGAAGCCGTCGAACATGTGCTTCATGTCTTCGCGAAGCAGCGTGTGACGGGTGATCTGGCTGGTGAACGAGTCAAACTCGTCCTGCGACGGCAGCGCGCCCTTGACCAGCAGGTGAGCCACCTCCAGGAACGACGACTTCGTCGCCAACTGGTCAATCGGGTAACCGCGGTAGCGCAGGATGCCCTGCTCGCCGTTGATGAACGTGATGTCACTCTTGCAAGAGCCCGTGTTCAGGAACCCGGGGTCCAGGCTGATGTAGCCGGTTTGCTTGCGCAGCGGCTTGACGTCGATCGCCTTCTCGCCTTCAGAGCCGGTCAACGTGGCCAGCTCAATGGTCTGACCGTTATCAAGGGTCAAGGTCGCGGTTCCCGACATATCCCTCTCCTTCGTCAATGTGGATTGTACGATGATTCTTCGCTTTCTTTGTTGCCTGATGCACACGCGATGCCGCACAGGCCCGATCTTGGCCGGGGCAGTATGTCGATGGGAGCGGTGTTCGTCAAGCACCCGTGACAGCCCTAGAGGCGTTTCCTCCAACGCCCCCTTTGATGCACCCCGACACCACTGCGATGCGCCAGACGCTCTCTAAGATCTTCAATCATCTGGAAAGTCAAACCCCACACCTGCTGACCGCGGCACCGATAGTGCCCCAAACGCACCGGCACACCCTTGACCCGACGCCACGACGAAGACCGCCCAGACATCAACTCACCCCACGGCACCCACAGCGCGCTGGCCACCTCACCGCCGGGCTCCAGCGCCACTTCGTCGCGCTCCAGCAGAAAGACATGGGGCTCGACCCACATGGGCCGCGCTGAGCGCGGCGAGAGCGTCAAGACACGGTTCAGGCTCCCCAGATGCTCGGTGTCGAGGTTCAACGCCAGACCAAGCTCCTCTCTCACCTCGCGCACCGCCGCCCACATCGGCCCCCGATCGCCTTGATCGACTTTTCCCCCAGGAAACGCCATGTGGCCCGACCACCGATCGCCCTCAAAACTGGCACGCTGGATCAAGAGCAGCTCCATCCCCTCGCCCCCCGGGCGCAAGATCACCGCCACGGCCGCCTGACGCATCCACGCCTGACCCAGTAGAGGCTTGGGCACAGCGCCGTAAAGCGCCCGAACAAGCTCGTGTGAGGACAATTTGACCGATGATCCCATCAACGACACCAGGATTCGCGCACAAACCACTCCTGAACGCGCCAGCGGCCACCCTCATCGGGCACCAGCGCCACCACGCCCGAACAGAGCACCTCGGGCCCCTGACTGAAGCGATAGTCGACCTCGACCAGACCGCCGTCGGCCTCCCTGGGCAGCCCCAACGTCAACACCTCCAACGCGCGAAACCCCTCGCGCCGCTCCAGCGCCTTCAGCGCCGAGCGCTCCATCCAGACCACCGGCCCCCCGATCGTCTCCACCGAGACACATTGACCGGCCTCCAGGACATAGAGCGGCTGCGGCTCGTGACGCAGCAACACCAGATGCTCCAGCGCCACCTTGCGCGCCGCCGCCTTCCCGGTCGGCTGAGTGTTTGCGCAGGTTGGGCTGGGGTCGAGCGCGTCTTTGACACCATCGGCGTCGGTGTCTGCGCGTTTGGGATCGGTCCCCAGCGCCCCTTCGAGCAGATCCGGCCAACCATCCTGATCGCGATCCCTGGACAACGCCGACCAGTTCACGCTCAGCGCGTGACCGTCAGGCCACTCCAGCTCCAGGCGCTGACCCACGGACTTGATTGAGTCGGGCCAACCGGCGGCCTTGTGTGCCCCAGGGACATAGTGGGGCTGGCTCCACTGCCCTTTTTGCCAGCGCATCACCCACAGATCGGTCGAAACTCCCAGCGCATCCGAGCGCCACAGCGCCCAACTCAAGGTCGGGTCATAACGCACGCCAGGCGGGGGCTGGGTCGGCCGACAGGTCGCCACCGAAAACCGCCGCGACCAGGGCACATCGGGCGTCCCCACAGGCCTTGGCCAGGCACAGATCGGCGCGGGTCCCAAACGCCCGATGGCCTGCTTGAGCAGCTTTTCTTTGGCGCTCACACCGCCCTTGGCTCTGGCCGCAGCGCGCACCAACGCCTCGGTGGACGTCAACACCGCCCGATCCGCTCGCCAGCGGCGAACCCACTTGTCCTCGGGCCCTTTGGGCGGTTGACCCGAGGCGCGCAGCCCATCAAGGCCCCCATCAAACCCGTCCAGCCACTCTAGAGCACCACCCAGCAACTCATCTTGAGGCACGCCGACGTCCTCTTGACCAAAAGCCTTCAACAACGCCGTCCTGGAGCGGGCCACCTCAAGCGACGGCGCCTGCCCCCAGGTCTGCCTCAACCGCCGCTGGAGCGGCGCCAGCGCCTCATCCAGCGGCAGCCTCGACATCAACACCGTCAGCGTGGGGATATCCGCCCATCCCGCCACCTCCCAGCGCTCCAACAAGGGCCCCTTGAAGTGTCCATCGCCCAAGCGCACAAGCCACCGAAAGGCCGCGTCGCTGTCGCGGGGAAAGGCCAGTTCGTCGGGCGGCGCCTGCCCTGCCAACACCTCCAGGCTGACGCGCACGTCTTGCTCAAGGCCCAACGTGGCGCGCACAGGATCGGTCTCCTGGCGCCAGCGGCCCGCGCTCCAGCCCTCGGCCCCGATCATGACCGCCACCTCTCCCATGGCGATCACGCGCTGCACTGCGCCCACGTGCGCCCTGAGGGCCACTTCGCCACGCTCTAGCCCCACCAGAAGCAGCGCCCCCATGGCATCGCAGAGCCCCTCCAGGGGCACCATCAAGACCCCATCGTCCAGAGGCGCCCAGGCGGTGGTCTGAGACAGGTGCTGCATGACCTCTTCGGGCAGCGGCAACGTCCAGCGCTCGCGCCCAGTGTCCATCTCCAGGGCGCGCAGCGCCTGCCCCTGGGCCAGGATCACCTGACCGCCCACCACGCGGGCCCTGAAAGGCGCGCTGGAGGCCTGGGTCCAAAGCGCGCGGCCGTCGTCGAGCGAAACCGCCGACAGCGCCTTGCCCTCCTGCACCAACGCCACGCCCTGCGGCGTCACCGCCACGACGTCTGCGCGGTTGATCTCCAGGGCGCGGCTGCGCATCAGCGCACCATCTTTTGCGCTGAACCAGGCCAACTCTTTTGATCCGCGCAGCACCACCAGCGCACGCTCGGTCTGATAAAGCACCTCACAGCGCGGCGCCCCGCACGCCACCCTCCAACGCTCGGCCCCCGTGGCGCCGGAAAGGCGAGCCATGTCCAGGCTATTGACGCCCTCCCCGGTTCCAGAGATGCCCATCTCTTCGGGGGGAACAATCACCACCAGATCGTCGCCCAGCGCGGTGACCTGAAGGCGGCCAAACATCCTGTGGCGCTGAAACTTCCAGGGGCCAGCGTCCCAGACGATCTTCCCCGTCTGGGCGTCCATCATCGTCAACCAGCCAGGGGTCTTAAGCAGCACGCGCCTGCCCACAAGGAGCGGATCACTCTGACCAGGCCTGAGCGACACCGGCGCGCCCACATGCCAAAGCTCCTCCCCTGTCCCAATGTCCACCGCCCGCAGCTCACCCAGCGCGCTGCGATACTCAATGAGCCGATCCTCAAACCCAATCACCTCGACCGAGGCCCCCGGCTGAGACCAAACCGGGTCGATGCTGGCCAGAGACTTCAAATCGGCGGGCAGGGCGGGCTGCGCATCCCACAAGATGTCGGTCGGGCCCCTCTCAGGAGGGCACTGGTGCAGGGGGCGACCCACAATGGGCTCTGCGGCGCAGGCCCACAGACCCATCGCCAACCATACGACCGCAAGCAACCGCCCCATCAGCCCACCCCCAACGCTCGGATCCAACTGGCCACGATCCGATGGGCCATCACCGCCCCAGGCTCCATCCGAAAGGCACCCACACCGTAGCGCTCCACAAAGCGCTGGCCGCCCCAGCCCATCAACTCTTCCCCCGGATCGGCCGCCAACCATATTCCCAGCACCGGGCGGCCCCCTGCACCCTCCCACCATAGGCCGTCTCGGTGCGCGTGGACCCTCTTGCGGGCCTCAGCGCTGCCCACGCTGCGATCATCGTCCACATCGATGCTGATCCAGCGGCCCTGATGACGATCGGAGTCATTCCAGGCCACCAACGCCAGCGATGGACCGCCGCCGCCCCACAGATCGCGGCGCGGAAAGTCTTCTTTGGACCACTCGGGGACAAAATGGGGGCGCAAAGAGAGCACCAGCGCCTGATCACCGCGCCGTCCCTCGACCTGCACGGTGGTTTTATGGGCATCAAAGGCGCTCAAATGCCCCCTCCAGGCCCACCTCCACCCTGGCAGGAGCTTCTCCAACGCGTGCGCCACCGCCATAAAGGCCCAAACCTCATACAATCCGGGCGCTTTGTGGGGCTCGGGCAGCGCTTTGGACACCGCTTTGGCGTCCACGACCGCCTGCGGCGCCACCAAACGGCGCGCGTAGCTGTGGATTCGGGCATAAAGCGGGTCATCCAGGACCACAGACAAGACCCCTGAGGCCAAGGGCGCGGGGCTGACGCGGCTTAAGAAGGAGCTTCGCCAGACCACCTCCAGGTCTTCGAGCGTCCATTCGATCAATCCGGCGTTGCCTCGGCTGCTTCCGTGGGTGTGTTGGCGCAGTTGCTCGGCCATGGTGCCCAATGCGCGCGTCACGCGGGCCACAAGATAGGCCGCGTAACGGTTTGCCGGGTGGTCCATGGTCGCGGTCGCGGTCCGCTGGGGCAGGTAAACGCTGGTGTCGGCCTCCATCACCGCCCGATAATCGCCCGGATGGCGCTCCAACCAGCGCGACAAGCGCCTGTCGGCGCGCTGAATCCTGTCTGCGGGGGTGTAGTAGACCGATTCCTGGAGCAAACCGCGGGGTTTGCCAGCCACCGCGCGCACGGCGCGGCGCCAAATGGGCAAGAGCGCAACCGTTGAACGCGCCCAGCGGGCCTGATCAACGCGCATGGCCTCGCTGGGGATCCACCGCTCAAGGTCCGCAAGGAGCGCCGACCACCGCTGTGCGACACGTTGACCGTCGTCCGGCGCCATTTCAATGGTCAACCACCGCTCATCGGGGGGGTGAGAGACCCGAATTCGAGAGCGGCCAGGGGGCAACGCGGCCCGAAAGGCGTTGGCCGAGGCGTCCCAGGTCAGGGCGCGGCCGTTGAGCCACGCCTCGGGGGTCTCATCGCGCCGCTCCAGCGCGATCATCAACCGCTCACCGGCCCCATAAATGGTCTGACGCGAATCATTGACCTCTACCGGACGGCCACGCTCGTCGACGATCCACATGCTCAGGCCCAGAATCGGGTCATGCCGACCGACATCAGCCGATCCTGGAGCATTTCAAGGCGTTCGGCGCTCTGCACAAGGCCCATGTCCTCACAGAGCACGCGGGCATTGTCCAGGGCGAGCCGCAAAATGGGGCTGTCTTCCCCCCGGACGCGGGGTAGAACGCGCGCCATGACTGCTTGATCGAGCGCCATGCGTTGATCCTGCGCGGGTTCACCGGTCAACTCGGCGGCGCGCTCAACAAAAAGGACCACTTCGCGGGCGGTGCGGTACCCAAAATGGCGTCTGGCGGGGCGCAGCGCGGCGTTCAAGTCACACAGAAAGCGCTCGATGTGCTCAAAACGCGGGCCGTGGGGTCTGGCCTCGCGCTGTTGGTCGAAGTAACGGGCCAGATCCACCTCCCAGAACTCCAGCGTAAAGGCCCGATCGAGCACTTTGTCACTGAAAGCGTGGGTGGACTCGTCCATATTGACCGTGCCCGCGATGAAGAGGTTCTCGGGCCACGGGACACGCGCAGGCACACCGCTGACGGGTGCGTCGTGGGTGTGGAGCGAGATGGGTTGGCCGGTCTCCATGGCCGAGAGCAGCGGCGCCATGTAGCGCTCCACTCTGGCCAGGTTCATCTCATCGAGGATCAGAAAGTAGGGACGCGCAGGATCTTCGGCGGCGCGCAGGATCAGTTGGAGCGCGGGCTCGGCCTGGAAGGTGGGCTCTGCGCGCAGCGCGCTAAAGTACCCCAACAACCCCGATGGATCGCGCCAATCGGGCAAAACCGCCACCAAAACCACGTGCTGCTGGGCGTCGATCCCCATCCGGTGACAGTAAGAGCGGGCGTAGGCCAGCGTCAGCGCCGTTTTACCGGTGCCAGAGAGCCCAGAGAGGATCACAAAGCGCTTGCCGGGCTGACAGTGCCAGGCGGCGTGCAGGGCCGCCAGACGCTCGGGGTCCACCACGAGCCAGGGCGCGCCGTCGTTCAAGGACTGGCGAACTTCGGCAAAGTCCGGCCAACGCGGCAACGGCTCGGGTTGGGCTTGGCTCAGATCCAGTTGGTTCAGATCGCGGGCGGGTCCCGGCAACGTCTCGGGGAGGCGACGGGCAAGCTGGCGGCCGTAGAGGCTCAGCGCCACGTTGTGAGGGCTGACCTCGGTCAAGACCTGCATGTCGGTCAACCACGCCATGAGGGCTTCAGGCACGCGACTCTGGCGCCAACTGCCGCAGAGCCCCACCAACAAGCGCCGCAGCTGCTCGCGCTCCAAGGCTTCGATGGGTTCAAGCCAACGCAAGACCCAAGCCGCGCCCACCACGCGCTCCACAAAGCGCTCCACCAAGGCATCGGGCAGCGACTCTTCAAGGAGCGCGTCCCCTGCGACGGTCGGAAAGAGGCCGCCAGGGGCCGCTTCGAGCAAACCCAGCAGGCGCGCCTGTCGGATGAGGCCTCGGCGCGTGCGGGCAGAGAGGGCCGCGTAGCTGGCGTCGGCCCCCAGAATCTCGACCAGCTCGGCTTGTTCGGCCCCTTGGATGGACAGGCGCACCACGTCTCGCATGCTCTGGGTGAGGTTGGGGGGCCACTCCAGATGGCGGCTCTGGCGCGCCAGCGACCAGACCTTGAGCGGTTTGGGCCCCTGGGTCTGCTGGGTCTCCCCCAGCAGCGCGCCGTACCCCTTGCGCAGCGGCTCGGCCTGCCCATGGAGCCACCAGCAAAAGAGCGATCGGCGCACGTGCTCGGCAAAATCGCCGGGGGCTTCATCGCCCAGGACCTGACGCAAGCGGGCGCGGACCATGACCTGACTGGCCAACGGCGAGGCGCGCTTGTGGGGGTGTAGGATCATCTCGACGATGTCGCGGTTGGCGCTCCAGTTGACCACGCAGTGGAGTTCGGCTGGCAGCAGCGCGACCATCAAGCGTTGGAGGCGGCCGTTGGGTCGGGTGGCGGCGTGCCTGGGGTGCACCAGCGACATGATGTGAGAGAAGGCGTCCTGGATGGCGGCGGCGCGTTGATCAACGCGCAGCGGCCAGACGCGGCGGCGAAGCGCCACCACCGCCCCCACCACCGAGGGGTCGATCAGCGCGCCGCTGATGTCGATGTTCTCCCCAGGGCCAAGCGTGCAGATCTCCGCAGCGCTCCATAAGAGCTTTTGGTGCTCGGGTTCAACGAGGGCGTCGTCGCCCAGTGCGTCGATCCGCTCAAGAAGAGTTTGGTAGCTGGTGGCCCAGCCGCTCCACTGTGGCTCATCAAAGTGGTGCCACAGCTCAGTGATCTGCTCGTCGGTCAGCATCAAGGGCGTTCCAAGGGTACCTGGGCTACAGAGGCGGTGTGATCCGCGCGCGGGACAACGTCGGCGACGATTTTATGCCAATCACCACGAAGGACAATATAGCGCTCGACCCAGGCCGCGATCCGAGGGGCGTGGTCCTGAAGTTCGAGCGTTTCGATGAGCGTTTGGATGCAGCGCTGCTCGGAAGGGGTCATCAGCTCGTCAGACCAGGCCAGGATGTAGGCCTGCTGCAAGAGGCGACAACGCACCTGGACAGAGAGTTGATGCCCCTCAAGGGCCGCCTCGACAGAGATGCCCACGTCCAGATCGCGCCGGATGATGGACAGCTCGCTGGGGGTCAACGCCATGGCGCGGGCCTGCTCCTGGAGTTGGCTGGCCTCTTGCTGGGCCAAAACACCATCGGCGTGGGCCACGGCGATCAACGCGCGCAGGTACGGCAACCGCTCCTGCTCCATCATGGGTCATCCTCCAGAAGGCCAGCCAGTGGGGCCTCTGCGGGCAACGCAAAGACGAGCGCCCCCTGGGGCAACGCGTCCTGCTTGGTCAATACGGTCCCCTCCTTGGACAATCCATCGTAGGAGACCCAACGCTGGCCATCGGCGGCCAACGTCCTTACTTCAATGCGCCCCCCTTCTCCCAACAAAAGCCAGCCAGCCTCGGGAAAACGATCCACCACCGCCTGGAGCGCTGCGCGGGACCCGGAAGGGGCCTGCAGATAATAAGCAAAAGTCCCCACCATGCCCAACACCCTCAATGTACCTGAATCGGGCGCCTTGGTCAGCAACCGCGTCCCGGTGAGCAAACTTGTGGGGTCCCCGCCAGCAGCGATCTTGAGTTGGCCCCCCTCAAAGCGCAGGTGGCGCCTGGGTCCACGGTGGGGCGGCGCGCCGGGCTCAAGCAAAATCTGCAGCCCGCCCTCGCGCGTGTCCCCCGGTGGCATGCGCGTCGTGTCCCAGGAGATCACCTGGACATCGCCCAGCTGTCCAGCAGCGGCCGCAGGAAGGTGACGGGCGCTGCCGGGCTGGGGCAACCCCTCAAGGTTCAAACCATCGCCCAGCGCCACGGGCATCGTGGTGCGCCGGGTCAAATAAAAGAAGTCCTTGGGGCGCTTGCTCAGATAGCGGGGAAAGGGCTTGTAGTACATGCGGTCGGTGAGCCGCTCGGCTTTGACCCCAAAGCGCAAATCACCGTTGGCGGCGGTCTTGAGCCCTTCGAGCTTATAAAACTCAAACCCCGCGTGGATCCCGTTCATATCCAGGTGCATCCCATATCGGCACCCCACCCTCTCCATCACCTCGCCCAGTTGCACATGATCCATGTGTTCACCGTAGATGTAGGCCATATGGCCCCCTTTGGTGACGCACATGCCCGAGCGGACCGTGTAAGCGCCGTCGGCGCCCGCGACCCCACCGGTGCCGCCCCACTTTCGGTCGCGCCCCAGGGGGTTGAAGGTGTCTTTGGCCCAGATCGGCTCGATGTTTTGTCGGTAGCTGTGGACTTCTTTGGGCGCGCTGACCGCGCCAGACCATGTGCCCATGCGCACACGACCATCGTCGTAGAGGGCCACGGTGGCGCGGTTTGTGGTCAAAGGGGTGCTGGCCCCTCGCTCCACCATGATGCCGCTGTCGCGGGCGTCCTTGGTGCGCCAGCCCCCGTTGAAGGCGGCGATCAGCGGGCCCATGACTTCGGTGCGCCGGGGGATCTGACCGGTGTTGCGTTTGCCACGGGGCATCTTGGGCTCAACCAACCCGCCCACCAGCCCCATGCCGACCTGCTCGGGCTCCCAGACGACCACCTCGATCTCGTAGTACTGGTCTTTGCGAAAGCGCGCGCGCCCAGCGCCTCGGAGCTTGCGGTTGCGCAACGTGGTTTGAAACATCAGAGGCGGCGCGCCGGGGTTTTGCTCCACCAGACCCGTCACCGGACGCCACTGCCCCTCCCCTTGTTGGGGTTCACCGATGTACGGCATCAGCGTCAGCGCGGCCGGAGGCCACGGGGATGGCGGGGCTTTGGGGGTGATCACCGCGGCCTTGGGCGGCGGTGGGGGTTTTGGGGGGACGAGGCTGGCCGCTTTGTCGGCGGACTTGATGGCGTCGGGCGTTGTGGTGCCCGCGCAGGCTGCCGCCAACACCCAACCACACACCCCCGTGACCAATCCCCATCGGATCATGCGCTGCCCGTTCATGGCTCTCCCACCATTTTCAGAAGTCGAGCAACAAAAAGCGAGGGAGACAAGGCGAGCGCAGCGGCGCACCTTACGCTCCCATGGATGCCTGGCATCGATCCTTTGCTTTTCTCGCACAACCTCTCAGGTCCCGACCCTTTATCCATACACCGTCGTCTCTTTGTGAGTCACGTTTGGTCGCCGGGATGTCGATGGGAACTTTAAGACCAAGCAGGAGTCTCTAAACGTAAGAGAGACTGGACGATGGGCCATCGGTGTCGAATTTCCCAATCGACGCCGAGAGACAGTGGAGGGACACATGCCATGAACAACTCTCGGATGTTTCAAACCAGGAGGGATGACATGAGCCGCTGGTGGTTGCCATTGTGCATGGTGGTTCCATTTGCCCTGACCCACACCGCGTCGGCGGAAGAACCCGGTGTGAAGTACCAGACGATGACCGACACAGACTCGGTCAAGATCGAAGCCCAGATTGAAGGCAGTGGTCCCATGGCCATGCCGGGCCAGATCGCCACTTATGCCTACAAAATCGTGGGAGAAACGGGCAGCGCCGCGGCAGACTCGCGCCAGTTGACCTGCCCGGTGGGCTCCGAGCGCCTCATCGCAGGATGGCGCGCGGGGACCGATGGCATGCGTCAGGGCGAGACGCGCCGCATCACCATTCCGCCCGAAATGGCTTATGGCATTGACGGCCACGCCCCCATGATCCCGCCCAACGCCACGCTGCCCCTGGAAGTGCGCTTGATCGACATCAGGTAGGTATTTATCCCACCAAATGTCAGCGACACTGGATTCAGGACACCATGGTGCTATGCTGACCCCGATTTGGTACCGCGCACTCCTTCAGGCTGGGATGTTGAAGGGGTGTCAGCGATCCAGGACCGGAGAGAGATCACCACCATGCGCCTTATGCAAGCTGCCGTCTTGGCAGGGTTGGCTCTGTGTGTCATGGCCATGACGGCCGACACAGCCCACGCCCAACAGACGCGCTATTACATCGCCAACGACGACCACACCGACTACTTCTGGACGGGTACCGACGAGGATTATCGGGCGGCGTTTCAGTCCATGCTCGACTATTACATGGATCTGGCCGAGCAGACCGCGGACCTGCCAGAGGATCACCGCAGCCGCTTCAACTGCGACGGCAGCCTATGGATCTACGAGTACATGAACAACCGCTCGGAGGCGGAAACCGAGCGGCTCTTTGAGCACATCCGCGCAGGCAACATCAGCGTGCCGATGCAGTCTCTGGTGCTCTTGCCAGGGGCGATGCCCACCGAGGCGGTGCTGCGCGACATGTACTTCGCCGGGCGCCTGGAGCGCCAGCACGGCTTGGACATTGAGCTGGTGGTCATGATGGAGAATCAGACGCTGCCGGCGGGTGTGGCGTCGCTCTGGGCGGGTTCGGGCGCGCGGTACTCGTGGAAGGGCGTGTGCGGCTGCGTCAGTCGCCTCCAGCTTGAAGGCGTGCGCCGCGACCGGGAGATCTACCGCTTTGTCGGCCCCGATGGTCAGTCGGTGATCATGAAGTGGAACTCGCTCTTTGGGATCAACGAGAACATCGGTGGCTACGCCGAGGCCCGTGACCCCTATGAGTCGGTGCGTTTCATGAGCGAGGATCCGACCTTTGCCGATGCCTGGCCCTGGGACGTGGCGGGCGCATTTGGACACGGGTGGGACGATCTCTTTACGACCACAGATGTCTTTGTGAACGCCGCCCAGGACCTGAGCAATGAAGACCGCCGGGTCATCGTCTCCAACCAGGTCGACTTCTTTGAAGACTTTGTCGAGCATCACGGCCACGAGCTAGAGGACTTTTCGGGAAGTTTTGGCAACGAGTGGGACCTCTACACGGCGTCTCTGGCGGCGCCGACCGCCCAGGTGCGCCGCAGCGTGGAGAAGCTGCGCAGCGCCGAGGCCATCGCCGCCATCGCCGCGCTGGGAGACCCCGAGCTGCTTTCGGTGCGCGAGGGCGAGCGCGATCGAGCCTTCCTCAACATGGGCCTCTACTACGAGCATGACTGGACGGCCAACAGCGGTCTGGCGATCGAGACGCGCGAAGACTTTCAGCGCGAGACTGCCGACCAGATCTTTGGCTATGTGGAGAACTTCTACAGCGACGCGCTGGGCAGCCTCACCTCTCAGATCTCGGACATCGGCGGGCCGGGGGTGGGCTTTATGGTCTTCAACCCTCTGTCGTGGGTGCGCACCGAGGTGGCGATGTTGCCCCTGGAGGGCGACGACCCAGTCAAGGTCATTGATCCACTGACGATGAACGAGGTGCCCTCCCAGCGCGTGGAGACCGAGCAGGGCCCGATGCTGGCAGTTTTGGCCACAGAGATCCCCTCGGTGGGCTACAAGGCGCTGCGTCTGGTGCCTGGGGAGCCTGCCCAGGGCGAACCTTCGGCGACGGTGGAAGACGGCGTCATCGAAAACGACCTCTACCGGATTACGGTGGCCAACGACGGCTCGATCACCTCGGTGATCGACCGCTGCCACGGAGACCGGGAGATGGTCCAACCTGGTCAGGCGCTCGGCCGCCTGGGCGCGCCGGTCTCGGGTCAGTTGACCGTTGAGGCCCAGGGTCCGGTCCTGACGACCGTGCGCATCGACGTGCCCTCTGAGCCCGCCCACACCACCCGGATCACCATTTACCGCGACATCAACCGGATCGACATGGACAATGTCATCACGGAGAACTTTGGCGACACGGTTGGGTACGACTTTGCCTTCAACATGGACGAGGACTTTGCGCTGCGCCACGAAGAGGTGGGCATGATTGCCACCGCAAGGCGCCGCTCGGCGGGCGGAGACTACGCCGACAACCACGCGCGCACCGACTACCTGACCTTCAACCACTTTGCCTCCTTTGCCCAGGAAGGCTACGCCATCACGCTCTCCAACGCCGACAGCAGCTTCATGCGCGTGGGCGAGAGCACCACTGACACCCTCGACACCGACACACCGTCGATCATGGCCGTGGTCGGCATGCAGGTTGATGGCAATGATCTGGGCTTTCGCGATCAGGGCGGCGACAGCCGCTTTGTAAACCGCTACTCGGTGCGCTCCCACGCAACTTATGACGCGGGCGCTGCCATGCGCTTCTCGCTGGCCCACCAGAACCCGCTGATCGCCGCCCGCATCCCGGTGGGCAATGAAGGCTCGTTGCCCGACGATCAATACTCGTTGCTGCGCGTGGACGCCTCGGAGGTGTTGGCGTTCTCGGTCAAGCCCGCCGACGAAGGCATTGAAGAGGGCGTGATGGTTCGCCTGTGGAACCTCTTTGGCGGGGCGCGGACCTTTGAGTTGGACATGCCAGGCGCAGGCCTGAGCGACGTCACCCACACCTCACACATTGAAACGGACATTGCCCCAATCGACCTGGAAGGCCAGATCCTGACCGACACGCTCAGCCGCCAGGAGATGAAGACCTACCGCTTGCTCATCAACGGACTGGTGGATCCGGGCGGAGACGAAGGCAACGGCAACGGGGAAGCGGACCAGGGCAACATGGACGCCCAGGACGACGTTGAAGACGAGCCCGTCCAGGATGTCGAAGACGACGACGCCAACGATCCCCAAGACACAGGGGATGACGCCGAAGACGAGCCCACCGAGGACGTTGGCGAACCCCAAGACGTCCAACCTGACGTCGAGGATGAACCGACCGAAGACGCCAACGAACCCGAAGATGTCCAGCCTGACGTTGAAGACGAGCCCAGCGAGGACGTCGTCGAACCCGAAGACGCCCAGCCCGACACCGAGGACGAACCCGTCCAGGACGTCGAAGAACCCCAGGACATGGGGGCGCCGATGGACGTCGACGACGAAGAAGACACCCAGGAGCCCGACGGGCAGACCCAAGACACCGGCGATGAGCAGGACACCACCCCCGAGGAGGATGTCAGCGAGCCTCAGGATGCAGGCCCCGACGTCGACGACGAAGAAGACGCCATCGATCTCTCTGATGTGGCCCAGGACACCTTCGACGACCTCTGCGCGGATCTCCCGCCCGAGCAGGACATCGGTGACCCCGACACCCAGGATCCCCGCGACATGAACAACGGCATGGGCGAGGACGACGGCATGGACGATGAGAACAACAGCATCGGGACCGTTGACATCGACGCAGGCAACGGTCAGGGTGAAGATGGCAGCCAAAACAACGATGGCTGTCAGTGCACCACACCGGCTCGCCCCGCGGGCAAGACCCCCTGGGGACACTGGGGGACGGTGGCACTTGTGGCGCTGGCCCTTTGGAGGCGCCGCGTCATGCGCGCGTCATAAATCATGACGCGTCACACATGCGTCATCCCCATGACGCACCTGCGTCATAAGATCATGACGCACTTGAAATATGCACTCGACGCCGTTTTTATCGGCAACGAGCAAATATAACGCATAGCGTCAAAACTTCTCTTGACACAAAGCGTCATCGTCGCCATACTGGTTTCAGTTCGCAGGCGGTGGAGTGCACTCTTGCAGTCGCACCCACCCTCAAAAACCGCCAAAGGGCCTGATGGCGTCTGACGATCCTTGCATGATCGGCCTTGACGCGCAGTTCCAACTGCGGTTGTGGACTCTTGAACACAACGTTCACATTCGACACACCACATGGATCGTCTGTCTCCGGGTCGTGAAGGGGAGACGATACCCGGAGGGTGATGTGCGCCCAGGCCAATGGTCTGTGCAGCATTGCCCTTCATACAAGCGAATCGCCACTTTGGCGCGCTGCCTTACGGCGACAACCCTTGTGGTGTGTCCAATTCACGGCGAGCGGGGTAAAAACCCTTTTGAGGTCGGCTATGACGGCTTCGAACTCGTCATTTTTCAAGGCAGCAGAGGGGTCCTCTGCTGCCTTTTGTGCGGGGCCGACGCAAAGACCGGGCTCCGACTGGCTTCCCCCCCACGCTCAAAGGCAAGACCAGCGCACGCTGTCGATCACTTGTCTTTGATGGTGAATGTGGGACCCAGGCCAGCGACCCGGTCCATGAATCTCGTCGGCAGCGATCAAAGACACGGATCGCTGCTGTGCGGATGCCGAGCCGTTTGGGGTTCTAAGACACAAACGGCGCAAGGAGACGGAACCATGGGCTTGGACGCCATGTTGGACAGTGTCTGGGTGCTCTTTAGCGCCTTCCTTGTTTTCTTCATGCACGCGGGCTTCGCGCTGGTTGAGGTCGGGTTCTGTCAACGCAAGAACGCGGTCATCGTCCTGACCAAGAACCTGGCGGTCATCTCCCTGGCCTCCATCCTCTTCTATCTGGTCGGCTTTGGCGTGATGTTCGGCGACGGCAACGCCTTCATGGGCACCAGCCTCTTTGCGCCCGGGGCCGACGGCACTGGCGCCGCGCTGCCCACCAACATGCCCCTCTTTGTCTTCCTCTTCTTCCAGATGGTCTTTGCCGCCACCGCCGCCACCATCGTCAGCGGCGCGGTGGCCGAGCGCGTCAAAATCGGCGCCTTCATGGCGCTGGTGGTCGTGGCCACGGCCTTCATCTATCCGGTGGTCGGTCACTGGGTCTGGGGCGGCGGCTTTTTGTCCACCATGGGCTTCCATGATTTTGCGGGCAGCACCGTTGTGCACGCCGTCGGCGGCGCCATGGCGCTGGCCGGGGCGATGGTCATCGGCCCGCGCCTTGGCAAATACGACAAAGACGGCAAGGCCCAGCCCCTGCCCGCCCACAACATCCCCATGGCCGCCCTGGGCGTGCTGATCTTGTGGCTGGGTTGGTTTGGCTTCAACGGCGGCAGCACGCTCTCGGCCAACCCCGAGGCCATCGGCCCGGTCATCCTCTCGACCAACATGGCCGCCTCGGCGGGCTTCGCCGCCGCGCTTGGATACGTCTGGCTCCAGGGCGACCACAAGTTGGACCTGGGCATGGGCCTCAACGGCGCCCTGGCGGGCCTGGTGGCGATCACCGCTGGCGCCGACGTCATTGGACCGCTCGAAGCCATCGTCGTGGGCGCCGTGGGCGCGCTGGTGATGGTCGAAGGCACCCGGCTGCTGGACCGCTTCAAAATCGACGACCCGGTCGGCGCCATCCCCGTCCACTTCTTTGCCGGCGTCTTTGGCACCATCGCTGTGGGGCTCTTTGCCAACGGCGATGACAAGGGTTTGCTGCACGGCGGCGGTTTTGGCCTGCTCGGCACCCAGGCGCTCGGCGCGCTGGCTGGCGCCCTCTTTGCCGGCGCGGTCGCTGCCGCGGTCTGGGGCGTGGCCAAGGTCACCATCGGCGTGCGGGTCGATGAAGAACACGAAATTCACGGGCTGGACAAAGCCGAGTGCGGGGTCGACGCCTACGACTTGACCCCCTCGCTGCCCCAGCCCCCGGTGGAGGCTGCCTGAGCCCACACCACATACCAGTTTCCCAGGCTTCCACCTCCAGGTCGGGCGTCGGTCAATTCAACCCCCTTGTTGGCTTCGCTGATGGGGAGGTCAGAAGCCAGATACACAAACAAAGAGGCCGTCGGTGCAACACCGGCGGCCTCTTTGTCGTTTCTTGGCTGGGGATGTGAATCGCTTCGGCTCCCGATCAGCAAGCCACCGCAAAGATCAGCAGCATGAAGACCATCATCATCATCAGGCCGACCATCACCGCCACGCCCGTCAAGACGCCTGCGCCAATGCCCAGGCGCATCAACCAGCTGCCCTTTTGGGTCGGCGCGGGGACCTGAGCCTGGGGCGGCACGGTGTTTTGGCCCGACGGCGGGCTCCAATCGACCACCTCGGTGTGTCCGTTGGGGTTGACGTTGCTGACCAGGGCCTGCGGAGGGTGGTTGATCGCCTCCATGGTGACGGTGTTGAGGATGTTGAGGTCGATGAGCGCCTGGCGAAAAACCTGACCGTCGTCAAAGCGCTCGGTGTGGTCCTTGCTCAGCGATGTGGCGATGACCGGACCCAGCGGGCTGTTGACGACCTCCACCGGGACCTCAAAGTTGCCCGTGGTGTGTTTGATCAGACAGGTCACCATGTTCTCTTCATCCACCAGCGTCTTGCCGCTGATGGCCTCGGCGATGATCAGGCCCATCTGATAGACGTCCAGCGCCGGGGTGGCCAGTTGGCTCTCGATGTACTCGGGGGCCATATACTGGGGCGTGCCCAGGACCTGCCCAGCGGTGGTGAGCTTGGCCGAGTCGTCGCCGGTGTTGATCCGCGCCACGCCAAAATCCAGGATCACCATGCGCTCCTGGTTGGTGCCCGCGTCGGCGATGAAGAGGTTGGAGGGCTTCAGGTCCTTGTGGACGATGCCCATTGTGTGCGCTTTGCCCAGCGCCTCAAGCGTGGGGATGAAGAGCTTCAGGGCGCGCTCGATGCCCAGCGCGCCGGCGGTGGCCAGCTCGACCTCCAGATCGTGGCCGTGGAGCAGCTCCATGACGATGCATGGAGAGCCCTGCTCGGTTTCTCCAAAGTCATAGATGGTGACGGCGTTGGGGTGCTGGATCCGCGCAGAGGTGCGCGCCTCACGGCGAAACCTCGCCAGCACGTTCTCGTAGGCCGCCAGATCTTGCTTGAAGTTGGAGAGGTTGAGGACCTTGATGGCGATCTCTCGCTCGATCTCAACGTCGCGGCCGCGGTACACGACCGCAAAACCGCCCTCTCCGAGATCTCCGGTGATCTCATATCGACCGCTGAGCAGCGTGCCGACAGGCAGTTTGGAGTTTTCTTCAACGACATCGTTGTGCATAGAACAACCAGTCCTTAGAGACTTTTGCGCAAACATTGCGCTCTACGGCGAGCAGCACGGTCTGCCCCATGGGAAACCGGGTGCTTGGACCCGGACCATACCTTTTTTGCTCCCAGAACGCAGCGCCGTACATCAAACATCATAACACAGAGCTGTCGAACATTGTCTGACGGCGGTATGTTATGTTGGTCTCTGATTCAGTCGAACCCAGGATAAAACGCATGTCCGAGCAGACGTCCACGCCCTACCAACAGCCCCACGCGGCGATCGCCGACATCATTGATGCGCCCCCCACCCCGGCCACATCACTGTGCCCTCGCCAGAAATGGCTTGCCCTGATGTCGTTGCCCAGCCTCCCGCCCATCGATGAGCTGGCCAGGGAAGAACTTAAGCTCGCCGGGCTGCGCTTCCACCCCCAGACACGCGATCGCAGCCGAGGGGGCCACTTTACGGGCATGGAGTTGGTCCATCTCAAGGAAGAAGGACGCCGCGCCCACGTCACCGGCTTCCCCGAAGGCGCGCGCCTGCGCCGCCCCCGCTGGTCCCCCGACAGCGCCTACATCGTCCTGACGATCATGACCGATGAAGGCGGCGAGCTGTGGCTGGTCGATGTGGAGGCCGCCACCGCCAGGCGCCTGGCAGGCCCCATTCTTCATGCGCTGGTCAACGCCCCCTATCGGTGGACCCCAGAAGGACACAAGCTCATCCTCTCCATCGCGCCGCCGGACAACCCCGAGCCGCCCGCAGCACCCTCGGTGCCGCCCGGACCCGTCATTGAAGAGAACATGGGCCAGCGCACCCCCGCGCGGACCTACCAGGACCTGCTCTCCAACCCCCATGACGAGGCCCTCTTTGAGCACCATGTCCGCTCTCAGTTGGCGATCATGGATCTGGACGGCAACATGGAGCTGCTGGGCGAGCCCGCGCTCTTTTTGCGCTCGTCCCCGTCTCCCGATGGCCTCTACATGCTGGTGGAGACCCTTCACCGGCCCTTCTCCTACCAATTTCCGCTGGGACGCTTCCCGCGCAAGCTGGAGGTCTGGGACATCTCGGGCACCAAAATCGCCGACGTGGCCGATCTGCCGCTGGCCGATGACATCCCGTCGCGCTTCTCGGCGGTGCGCAAAGGGCGTCGCTCGGTGGGCTGGCGCCAGGACGCCCCGGCGACCCTGAAGTGGTTTGAAGCCCAGGACGACGGCGATCCCGACAAAGACGTCCCCATCCGCGATCACCTCTACTTCCAGGCCGCGCCCTTTGACGCCGAGCCCGTGCTGGCCCTCGAAACCGCCACGCGCCTGTCCAACGTCATCTGGGGCAACGGGCAGCTTGCCATGGTGACCGAGGCCTGGTGGCAGACGCGCCGCATGAAAGTCTGGATGATCGCCCCCGACGATCCGCAGACCGAGCCCAAGATCCTCTTTGATCGCACCTGGGAAGATCGCTACAACGACCCCGGCCAGCCCATGCTCAAAGAGCTGCCCACCGGCCACCTGGTCATGCGCATCACCGAAGACGGCAAACACGTCTACTTTGCCGGCGCAGGCGCCTCTCCCGAAGGCAACCGCCCCTTTGTGGACCTGCGCAACATCGAAACCGGCGACACCAAGCGCCTGTGGCGCTCTGAGGCCCCCTACTTCACCTCGCCCGTGGACTTCCTCGACGAGGCGTGCAACCTCCTGATGGTCCGGCGCGAATCCCAGGAAGAGGCCCCAAACTACTTTGTGCTCGACTTGCGGGACGACTCCCTGAAGCAGTTGACCCACTACCCGCACCCCACCCCGATGCTCAAAGGACTCAACAAAGAGTTGATCCGCTACGAGCGCTACGACGGCGTCAAGCTCACCGGGACCCTCTACACCCCTGCAGGCTACGACCCCGAACGCGACGGCCCGCGCCCCACCCTCCTGTGGGCCTACCCCCGAGAATTCAAAAGCGCCGACGCCGCCGGACAAGTCCGAGACTCGCCCTACCGCTTTGTCCGCGTGGGCTGGTGGTCGCCGCTGCTGTGGCTCAACCGGGGCTTTGTGGTCTTGGACGATCCGGCCATGCCGATCGTGGGTGAAGACGACGCCGAACCCAACGACACCTACGTGGAGCAGCTTGTCGGCAGCGCGCGCGCGGCTGTGGAGCATCTGGCCGAGCGCGGCATCACCGATCCGCAGCGCGTGGGCATCGGCGGCCACTCCTACGGCGCCTTTATGACCGCCAACCTCCTGGCCCACAGCGACATCTTTGCCGCTGGCATCGCCCGCTCCGGCGCCTACAACCGCACGCTGACGCCCTTTGGCTTCCAGGCCGAAGAGCGCACCCTGTGGCAAACGCCCGAGACCTACGCCGCCATGTCGCCCTTCATGCACGCCGACAAGATCACCGCCCCGATCCTGCTCATCCACGGCGCCATGGACAACAACTCTGGCACCTACCCCATGCAGAGCGAGCGCTTCTACCAGGCCCTCAAAGGCCACGGCGCCACCGCCAGACTGGTCATGCTCCCCTACGAGAGCCACGGCTACCAGGCCCGCGAGTCGATCATGCACATGGCCTGGGAGATGGACCGCTGGCTCCAGACCTACGTCGTGGAGCGCAAGACCGAAGGGCAGGAGGACTGAGCGGCGTGTTCGATCTTGTGGTCTTGACGCGCGCTGGGCTCAGACCCGCCGTTGAAGCGCTGGGCACGCGCTCCACCCATGTCCGACAACTCAAACAAGTCCTGGAGAGCATCCGGATCACGTTGCCTGGCCCTCTGGCCGTTGGCCTGGATCGCTCCACCGCCCAGGCCATCTGGCAAGCCCTCTCTCAGCAACGCATCCCAGCCCTGATCGTGCCTGCCATGGGTGAGGTCTGGGATCAGCGCCCTGGCCCCATAAACGGTCGCCGATCACCCCTGATGCGCCACCTGACCCAGGAGTCCCACCCTGGGCTGACGCGCCGCGCGCTGGCCGCCGAAGATCACGCCACTGTGCAGATCCGCCGTTTGATCGATCAGCCGCTGGGCGGCGATGCTCCGACCCACGCGTCGACGACGTTCGGCACCGAGCGCCCTCTGGACTCGCTGCGCGAGCACATCTACACCCTGTCGGCGTCGGATTCGTGGTGGCAGCGGCGGCGCGCGTGGCTGGCGATGATGGACGAGCTGGAAGCACACCAGGGGGACTCTGAAGTAGAGCCGCTGCTGCTGGATTATCTGCGTCCGCGCCTGGAGGAGATTCCGCCCGAGGATCGCCCGCTGACCCAGCACCACATTCAGAAGTCTCCACCGGCCGTCTCTGGGTTTGCCATTGGAGAGTGCCACAGCGCCCGTGCTTGGGATCTGGCCATAGACAACGCCAAGCACCTTAAAACCCTGGACCTGACGCTCCAGGGCAACCTCTATGACCAGAACTGGCAGTGGCACCCCGACGCGCGCGTCCAGCGCCTGGGACTGGCAGGGATGAGCCGTCAACGCAGCGAGTTCATGGCCCAGGCCTGGGCAGGACGGCTCAATGAGGTCACGCACCTTGATCTGCGCGGCAATCGGGACCTGTTGGGGGCGCTTGGCGAGTGTTTGCAGATGGGGGTGATGCCGAGGTTGGAGTGGTTGGACATCAGCAGCGCCTCTCCCAGGGTCCGTGACCTCGACACAGTGCTTCAACACGCCGAACGGCTGCGCACATTGCACGCCGACCGGGTAAAAGCCAGCCATCCACAGTTTATGTCTGCGCTGGCCAGGGCCACATGCCCCCTTGAACGGCTGTCGTTGAGGGAGGCGCAGCTTCATACGGACGCGATCGAGCAGATCCTGGGTCCGACCAGCGCGTTGAAGTCCATCCAGCATCTGGATCTGTCGTTCAATGGGCGCCTCAACGAGTTGAACCTCAACTTTTGGGACGTGTTGCAGGTTTCGGGGCTGAAATCACTGGCCCTGGCAGGGACCGGCATGAAGAGCGACGCGCTGGGCATGACCTTGAGGGCGTTGAGGGCCCCCATCGAGACGTTGGACATCGGCTTCAACCCGGAACTGACCGATTATGGGCTGGGTTTTGTGGCCGACGCGCCTTTTGCAGGATCTTTGAGCACGCTCAGGGCAGTCCAATGCGGCTTTGGGGCGCTGGTCGGCCAGATTTTGGGGCAATCGCCGGGGTTGCAAGCGCTCCAGCACCTCTTTTTGGACGACAACACCCTGGAGAGACATGGTTTTGAGGCGCTCTGTGCCCCCAATGCGGCGCTGAAGTTGAAGACACTGGGATTTGGCCGCAACAACGTGGGGGAAGGGGGCCTGGAAGCGCTCTTCAACGCCCCCTGGGCAGGCGATTTGGTCGAGTTGGCGCTTTGGGACAACGGGCTTGGGCCTGCGGCGGCGCGACAACTGGCCCAGGCGCCGCTTGCGAGGATTGAAAACCTCTATCTGGGGTGCAATGCGTTGGGCGATGAAGGCCTGGAGGCGCTCCTTGAGGCCCCGTGGCTGGGTTCCCTGCGAGAGTTGCACCTGTCGGGCAACCAAATCGGTGCCAAAGGCGCCGAGTTGTTGGCAACATGCCAGGGCATTGCGCACTTAGACCTGCTGGACTTGTCCTTTAACGACATCGATGAAGACGGAGCGCGTGCGTTGGCGCAGTCTGAGTCGCTTCGCCACGTCGCACGGATCGAGTGGCGCGGCAATCCAGTGGGTGAAGGGGGCGCCTTGATGCTTCAAAGGGCGCCCTTCTACTGTCCCTGGCTGTGGCATCACTGATTGGATGCAGTCTCCAAGGGCGGAACTTCGCGTCCCTCACCAAAATCCAAGACCCAGAACGACTCTTCGGGCACCGACTGCTCGTTCAAAGCGCGCTTGAGATCCTTGATGGGGTCTTCAAAGCCGTCGTCAGCCAGTGGAAAGGTGCCAAAGTGCATGCCCACGCTGACTGGAGCCCCCAGAACCTGGTGTGCCTGGACCGATTCTGCCGGCGAGACATGGATGGGACTCATGAAGTCGGCGGGTTTGTAGGCGCCGATGGGGAGGATGGAGAGGCGAAGGGGCGCAAAACGCTCGGCGATCTCTTCGAAGTGGGGTCCATACCCGGTGTCTCCCGCAAAATAGACCGCCCCGGACGGCCCCTTGATCACAAAACCCATCCAGAGCGTCTTGTTGCGGTCGCTGATCCCCCTGCCGGAGAAGTGCTGACAGGGCACTGCGGTCAACTCAACCCCCTTGCCAAGCTCAATCGTGTCCCACCAGTCCATGTCGACGGGCGATGAGATGCCTTCGGAGTCCAAAAAGGCCGCGTTGCCCAATCCCGCGTAGACTGGTGCATCATGAACGCGCTCGATCTCTTGCAGTGTGGGGATGTCCAGGTGGTCGTAGTGGTTGTGCGAGATGATCACGGCGTCGATGGGGGGCAAATCCTCAAAGCGGATCCCCGGAGGGCGCACTCGCTCGGGGCCAGCCCATGACAAAGGGCTGGTGCGGTCAGACCAGATGGGGTCCGTCAGAATGTTGAGGCCGTCCATCTGCACCAAAAGCGTGGAGTGATTGACGAAGGTGACCCGCAGACGACCGTCGGCGACTCGCTCGGGGGGCGCGGGGCCTGGTTCTGCGTCAATCCATTCGGGCCAGTTGCCCGCAACGCGAGTGCGGCGCCACCTCAGGAAGTCTTCAAACCCCTTGGTCTCCGTGGGCACCTGGTTGCTGAAGGTCTCACCGTCAAAGTGATCCGATTTTGGCCCCTGATACACCGGCGCGGCAAAACAGCCGGTCAACACCAAAGCCCCCACCACCCACAACCCCCCTGCCCACCGTCCCATCGCCCACCTCTCCTGCGCTGGCATCATTTCAAACGCTCGCCGTTCATCTTCCACCACAAAGATGCTCTGCACCCAACCGTCACTGCAGAGTTTGTTGGCGCCAAAGCCAGCCCTTCATAAAGCAGCATGACCAGACTCCGCCCAAACAGACCGCCATGGGTCGGTTCAAACGCCGTCAGGAACAAGCTCATCAGCCCTGACCCGGAGTCAAATGGAACAAAGCGTTGTCGCAAGCGCGTATTTGGAAGACTCATACCAAAATACAGACGTCCGACTTACTTTGTGACGGCCCTGATGACCCCAGGAACCACGTGACTCGCTGTTTGGGACGGCCCTAATGGCGTCAGAACTCACACAACTCTCTCGCAATAGCGGTTTGGGGCGGCCCCGGCGGCGCC
>CAKZKQ010000142.1 GCA_937123825.1 uncultured Pseudomonadota bacterium | reverse complement strand
CACCAACACCGGACCGACCACCAAAGGCCCGTCGCTGTGGTGCTCGGCCAACAAACGCGCCACCAGCGACACCAACGGCCCCGTGGCCAGCATCCCCGTCTTGACCGCGCCCACCGGCAGATCCGCAAAGACCGAGCGCACCTGCGCCTCCACCGCCTCCAGCGGCAGCGGCCAGACCCCCTGCACGCCCACCGTGTTTTGCGCCGTCACGGCCGTCAACACCGACATTCCGTGGACCTTGTGGGCCATAAACGACTTCAAATCGGCCTGCACCCCCGCGCCGCCGCCCGAATCCGAACCCGCAATCGTCAACGCCGTCTTCATCTGCATACACCTCCCATCTAAGGTTTCATACCAAGCCGATGCACCACACCCGCGGTGAGGCTTGCGCCATCATACACATGGTGGCATTCCTGTGGCGCGCGCAGATCTCCCCGTTGGCGCGCCCACAAAGACGCCCGCGCGACCCAAAACGCGCTGCGACACCACCAGAAGCAACCTGGGACACGTCCAAATGGTCAAAACAGCACAACAAACCCTGGCTGGCTGGGGAAACTACCCCCGCGTGGCCTGCGAAGTCGCCCGGCCCGAAACCACCAAAGACCTCCACGCGCTGCTCACGGCGCAACCTGACGGGGGGCTGCTGGCGCGCGGCCTGGGGCGCAGCTACGGCGATCCAGCGGTCTCGGACACCGGCGTCGTCGTCGACTGCACGCGCCTTGACTGCTACCGCGACTTTGACCCCGACACTGGACTGCTGACCTGCGAGGCGGGCGTCAGCCTGGAGATGATCCTGCGCGACTTTGCCCCCCGGGGCTTCATGCCCATGATCACCCCCGGCACCAAGTTTGTCACCGTCGGCGGCTGCATCGCCAACGACATCCACGGCAAAGCCCACCACGTCGATGGCTGCTTCTCCCAGTGCACCGAATCCTTCAAGATCCTCCTGGCCGACGGACGCCACCTCACCGCCAGCCCCACAGAAAACGCCGACCTCTACTGGGCCAACTTTGGCGGCATGGGGCTGCTTGGCATCATCACCGAAGCCACCATCCGCCTGCGCCCCATCGACACCACCTTCTTTCGCCAGCGCGGCATCACCGTCCCCAACCTCGACGCCCTCTTTGACGCCCTGGACGAATACCACCACATGCCCTACTCGGTCGCCTGGATCGACTCCATGGCCACCGGCGCCGACATGGGTCGAGGGGTCCTGACCGTCGGCGACCACGCCACCATCCGGGACCTGGGCCACAAACAACAGCGCAACCCCCTGGCCGTCAGCCCCCCTTCCCCCCTCGTGCTCCCCTTTGAGATGCCCAGCGGCGCCCTCAACACCACCACCATCCGCCTCCTCAACGTCGTCCTCGAACAGGTTCAAAAACGCGCCTCGCCCATCTCCCACTACGAGGGCTTCTTCTACCCCCTGGACTTCATCGACAAGTGGAACCGAGGTTACGGCGCCCGGGGCTTCTGCCAGTACCAGTTCGTCGTCCCCATGGAAAACGGCCGCCAGAACGTGCGCGAGCTGCTCGAAATGGTCTCCACCAGCGGCCAGGCCCCCTTCTTGAACGTCTTTAAGAAGTTTGGCGCCGAGCGCCCCGAGACCATGCTCTCCTTCCCCTTTGAGGGCTACACCTTCGCCATCGACTTTCCGGTGCGCGACGGACTCCAGGACCTGCTGCGCCGCATGGACCAGCGCGTCGTCCAAATGGGCGGCCGCGTCTACCTGGGCAAGGACGCCTTTCTGGAGCGAGACCTCTTTGAGCAGATGTACCCCAGGCTCGACCAGTGGCGGGCCATCAAGGCCAAGTACGACCCCCACAACCGCTTCACCTCCAACCTGGGCCGCCGCCTGGGACTGTGCGATTGATGGACACCCACCACGACGACCGCAGCACGCCCCAAAAACCCCAGGGGCTGCGCCCCAGCACGCTGAGCGACTACACCGCGCGCATGACGCGCCTCCAACGACACATCGCCCAGCACCCCGAGCCCGAAACGCTCACCCCACAGGAGCTGGCCCAGGTCGCCTGCATGTCCAGGGCACACTTCCACAGGGTCTTCCGCGCCATGTTTGGCCAGTCCGTCATGGACTACATGCGCCGACTGCGCCTCGAATACGCCGCCAAACAACTGCGCTTTCACCAAGAACTGGGCATCCTCAACATCGCCCTCGACGCCGGATACCAATCCCACGAGGCCTTCACGCGCGCCTTCCAGACCCACTTTGGCCTGACCCCGTCCCAATACCGCCAGGATCCCAGCCCGCTGGCCAAGGCCGCCGCCACCCTCACCCCCACCGCGCCGCCGAGCCCCTCCGGGGTCCAACTGCGCCGCATCGACCCCATCAACCTGATGGTTGTGCGACACTGGGGCGACTACCAGGAGGTCGGCCACAGCTTTGAGCGCGTCGTCCAATGGGGACAGGGCCAAAACCACTGCGGCGCCGAACCTGCGCTCTACGGCCTCTACCACGACGACCCAGACATCACCGCCCAGGAACACCTGCGCGCCGACGTCGGCTTTGTCCCCACCGCCCCAAACACGCGCGCCGATGGCCCCTTTGCCCCCATGACCATCCCAGGCGGCACCTACGCCGTCATGACCCACAAAGGCCCCTACCACACCCTGCGCACCACCTACCTCCAACTCATCGGCTTCTGGCTGCCCACCAGCGGCTACGACCTCTGCCTCGAAGGCGTCGTCGAGGCCTACCTGAACTCTCCCAAAGACACCGACCCCCAGGACCTCATCACCGAAGTCCGCCTGCGCCTGCTGCCAGCCTGAACCCCCAAGAACGAAAAGCGGCCTTGAGGGTCACTGCGACCTCGGCGCCCATGGCGCCTGCCGTCTACCGCTCCCTCAAGGCCGCACAACCTCATACCAAAATGCAGACTTCCGACTGGCTTGGTGACGGCCCTGATGGCCTCAAAGCAAGCCTTTCATCTGCATTTTGGCATCAACCACACATCCAAACTCAGTCTTTGATCCCCAACAGGATCTCAGCCACACAGTTGCCCTCTTTGTCGCGGCGATGGATCTCCAAATCGGTCTCGTAAGCCCGCATGTCCCGACGCGGCCACCGGTGCCAGATGTGCTCCCAGGCATCCACGATGCTCTGCGGACTCTCTTCCACCACAGACGTCCGGGCCACCCGACGCGCGGGCACATCCAACGACACCAACCCCTCAGGGGCCGGCGTCCCAGGCGGCACGCTCACCGCCAAAAGCATCGTGTAGGCCCCGCGCCACTCGTCCTCCAACTCCGTGTAGACCGCGTAAATGGTCTCGGGCTCGCTCGAAGACACGCCCGACAACAACCCCTCAGAGGTCACCTTGTGCCAAAACGCCGGAATGTCCCTGGCCGCATCCGCGTGCGACGTGCGGATCGACGCACCCACCAACGACACAGACTCCCCCTGCACAACTTCAAACAACATCGCGGTTCTCCTTCAAAACGCCGCACAGGCCCATCGCCCACACAACGCCTTTTGATGATCGACGCACCACCACATCCCCTCGACGCAGCGCCCGTCACACCGCCAAAGTAGAACTCGCCCCAAAACCTCGCTTGATGCACAGTGCTCTTTTGAGCAGTTTCCCCTCCAAAACCTCACCCCAACCCACAAGACAACACCACGCTCACGCGGTATAAAACGCTCCCGAGACCACGCAAACGGTGAGACAAAGACCCATGCACAACCCAGCCATCGCGCGCGCTGCCAGCCGCGCCCTCAAACGCCCCGCCGAGACCATCACCCATCAGGATCTGGCCCACATCGAGGTCCTGCCCGTCATCGGCACACAAAACAACCCGTGTGACCTCCATGACTTGAGGGACTTTGAGCACCTGACCGCCATGACCACGCTCGTCATGGGGTTTTGCCAATTTGAGCAACTCTCGGCGCTCAAAACCAACGCCAACATGTTCCGCATGCAGATGAACTACTGTGGGCAGGACTCACTGGGCGCGCTGCGGGGTCTGGAGCAGCTACGCGAGCTGTCGTGCGGCAAAAATGGCCTGACGTCGCTCGACGGCATCGAAACCCTCAAGCTCGACTCCATCTCCATGGAGCGCAACAACCTTGGTGACCTCGACGGCCTGCTGACCCAGCCCCAGATGACCATGGTCTGGGCCAACCAGAACCCGCTGGTGGACCTCTCGGCGCTCGACGGCCTCCACAAGATGGAAAAACTCTCGCTGGGCCACTGCGCACAGGAGGGCTTTGGCTCACTCTTTGAGGACCAACTCTTCTACTTGCAGTCCATGCCCGCGCTCAGCACGCTGGAGTTGGCCCACAACAACCTCCAACACCTCGGCTGGCTGGAGCACGTCCCGGGGCTGACCACCCTCAACGTCTCGGGCAACATCGACATCGAGGATTTTTCCGCAATCGGCGACCTCACAGGGCTCGAAACCCTGGACTTGACCGTCTGCACCGGCCTGCGGGACATCACCTTCCTGGAGCGTCTGCCCAGGCTCAAGACCCTCAGCCTCAAGCTCTGCCAACACATCCAGGATTTTTCGCCCCTTGGACGGTTGCCCAGCCTCCAAAGCCTCAACCTCGACGCCGTGCCCATCCCCCACGCTCAAATCGCCACCGACCTCATCGCCAAAGGCGTCGATGTCCAGTATCAGGAAAGCTGGATCGGGGCCCAGGTCCCGCCACCCGACGCCCGCTGGCGTCTCGACGGCCAGGAACACTGACCTCAACGCCTCACGGCGTCCCCACACAGACCACATCGGTGCGGTTGCCGGTGCCACCAAGCGGCCCATAACCGCCCAGAAAGCCCTGAGCCTGACAAAAGGTCCACACCGGCGCGTTGCACGACACCGCGTTGGGCCTGGGGTTGGGGAAGCCGGGTGGGCAAAACCGCGCCTGGAAGTTGAAAAGGTACAACTCATCGTTGGCTTCGGGCACCGTAATGACCTCCGCGTCCGACAAACACACCACCTCCATCTCCAGACCCTCGACCGACACCGGCCCGTAACCCCCCACCGCGCCCACATCCTGGCAGTATCGATGGATCGCCGTCACGCACCCATCTCCAGGCTCCAACGACGCGTCTGAATCAGCAAGCACGCACGCCTCATCAAAGGCCGACAGCACATCCAAACGCACCTCGTGCACCTCACCTTGAGTGCACACGCCGCCCGAAGTAATGAACTGGTAGTTGAAGTCCGGCGCAAAGCCCGTCGCAGGCCCAATCCCTCCCACAAAACCGCCCAGCGCCTGACAATCCTGGTTCAACCGCGTCTTACAATCCCGCAGGAGGGCATTGTTTGGCTCGGCGCCAGACTCGCGCAGCTCATTGCAGGCCTCAAAAGGCACGCCGATGGTGTAGGCATTGTAGAACGCGCATTGCCCGCCATCACAAAACTGCCCCTCGGTGCACTCCACACCACACGCGCCGCAGTGGCGCACGTCACTTTGCATGTCCACACAGATCAGCGGCTCACAAAGCGTCAACCCCTGCTCGCACCCGCACTGACCTCCGCGACAAGGCTCCCCTTCGGGACAAACCTGACCACACTCACCGCAGTTCAAAATGTCCGTCTGCAAATCCACACACTGCGCGTCGCACGACTCCAGCCCTTCTTCACAACCGCACTGCCCCTCAATGCACAGCTCCTCGCCCGGACAAACCTGACCGCACTCACCACAATTGACCGGATCGTCCTCAAACCGGGCGCACATCCCATCGCAGAGGTCGGCTGGCGGCGCGCAAAAGTCGTTGTAAGGACCCACACAGACCACCCTGGCCGTGTCCTGACCAAACTCAACCGGCCCCAGACCGCCTTGAAAGCCCCGCGCCCGACACAGCGCCCAGGCCCCCGAGGTGCACCCCACCGCGTCGGGCTCACACCCCGCGCTAAGGCGCTCCAACATCGCTGTGTCCACATCCACCACGTCGCCCTGCTCCAGACAGGCCACCTCCATCACCAGACCATCGACCGACACCGGCCCATAACCCCCCACCGCACCCTCTTGCTGGCAATACCGGTGGATCGCCGTCGCACACCCGCCCCCATCACTCAGCAGATCCTGGGCATCAAACACACCGCAGCGCTCATCCAACGCAGACAACTGCGCCACATCCACGCTGTGCATCTGTGCCTCAGTGCAGACGAGCGTCCCCGAACGATGGGGCGCCAGCCCGGTCGGAGGCCCAAAACCGCTGTCAAAGCCGTACCCATCGATACACCGCTCATGAGCAGCCTGAGCACACTCCAACCACTGCCCATGGGTCTGGGGCACCTGCCCCTCACAGGGCGAATCGAAGCTCAAATAGCCGGGTGCAGTGTAGTCATCGACGCATTGGCTCAGGTGACAGACCTGTCCCTCTGCGCAAGCCTGACCACATCCACCGCAATGGCGCGGATCTGAGAGCGTGTTGACGCAAAGCCGGTCGCAAGCCTCAAACCCTTCGCTGCAACCACACACCCCATTCAAACAGGGCTCTTCTCCGGGGCACGCCACCCCACAAGCGCCGCAGTGCAACAAATCATTGTTGGGATCGACGCACTGCCCATTGCAGCTCAGCGAAGAAAAACCACCGCAAAAATCAGGGCTGGTCGGCCCCACACACGTCACATGGACCTCACCATCTCCATTCTCCACGGGGCCAAAACCCCCCAGAAAACCCCGCTCAGTGCAAAAATAGTTGGCACCAGCAGTGCAAACCAAAGCGTTGGGATCACAACGGGACGTGATCTCGCGAAGCACCTCAAAGGTGGTCGGCACCACCACAGCCTGGGGCAGACAAACCACCTCAAGGTTGTCGCCATCAACGGCTACGGGGCCATACCCGCTGGCATCTCCCAGGCCCTGGCAGTAGCGATGGATCGCCGTCACGCACCCCTGACCTGGTTCCAGATAAACGTCGTCCTCAAACCACACACATTGCGCGTCGAGTGCCGCCAACTCAGCCAGCGTCACCGTGTGCGTATTGCCCTGTGTGCAAACGATGGAATCCGAGGAGTTGGAATGCCCTATCGCAGGACCAAAACCGCTGTCAAAACCCCCCAACGCCCCACAGCTCTCATGGGCGTATTGGCGACACTCACGCAGTTGACCATGGGTGCCGGGAACCCCAGAAAACCCACCACAATACGCAGGGCGCTCCGGATCATCAGGCAGGTAGGCCGAATCGGGAAACACGCACTGGGCGTCCACACACAATTGAGCGTCCCCGCAGGCCACACCACAACCGCCGCAGTGACGCTCGTCGGTTTGCACATCCACACAGGAGCGCTCGCAGGCGGTGGTGTCTTCGGGGCAACCACACACCCCAGACCGACAGGGCTCTTCACCGGGACACACCACCCCACAAGCGCCGCAGTGCTGCGCATCGCCCAGCAAATTCACACACGCCCCATCGCACACATCCTGCCCAGCGGGGCAAAACACCTCTTCGACCAGCGCCAGCGGGCAAAGCAGCTGCGCCTCTTGCACCGAAACCCCCAGCGGAGGCGGGTCGGGCATCACAGGAGGTTGACCAAAGATGGCCTCAAAGAGCGTGCAGGCCGCCACAAAGGTCCCCAAACGGCTGGGGTGGCTGCCGTCACCGCTGTGCAGCGCCACACCGGGAGAGGCCTCAAAAGCGCTCATCCAGGTCGCCCCAACCCGCGCCAAAGTCCCCCCGCGCTCCCCAGCGGCCTGACGATAGGCGTCCTCCAGGCGCTGGGTCATGTCTTCGGGACCATCCAGGCCCCACTGCTGGTAAACCTCGTTGTCCTCACGGCGCGCCCAGGTCGCAAACCAGACGGCTTTGGCCCCGGCCTCCTCAATGGCCTCAGAAAAGACCGAGGCCGCCGGGAAAAAGTCCCCCTGAAAGAACGCGGGCTCCAGGCTCTGCGCCTGCAAGACCACGGTGTCAAAGCTGCCCTCTTCAACACGGGTCAGTCCATCGGTCTGGTAAATGTGCGTGGCCAACTGAGCGCCGCCCTGCGTCACAGACTCAAAGTCGATCTCGGTGGTCGGGGTGGCGTCCGCAAAAGCCGCGATCACCCCAGGGAGGTTGTTGGAAGCGGTGTAACTGTTGCCAATGAACAACACGCGCCGCGACTCCACCGGCCCCACAGGCACATCGGCGGCCACATCCTCATCCGGCGACGGCACATCCCCCGCATCGTCCGCCGCGATGTCCTCCACCACATCCTCACCCGGCGAAGGCACATCCACATTGGCGCCGCTGCCCCCATCCCCGGGCGACGAGCAGGCCAACACCCCCAACGCCATCGCACCGCACCCCAAACCCAACCACTCCGGACCCCTCGACGCGCCCCCATTCACCCCTCGACTCTGTTTCATCAACACCACACCACCCTCTGCGCACGCCACCCCACACACCACCCACGTGGCCCAGCGACCTGCATCTTCACAACGCAACGTCCCCTTCATCACAGAGACCCACGCAACCCCAGCGCTTCGTACACCCCCAGGATAACCACAACACACCCACAGGTTTCTTAAATGACCACTTAAACCAAGCCCCACAGACCCCAAAAAGCAGAACCCACAGAGCCAAGGCGAGCAATAACGGATGGCAGACACCGAAATATTGAGCGTTGAGCCACAGGCCACCAAGCCGCCACAGGCCCGACACAAAAACCAAACACTTCAAAAAAGAAAAAAGCGGAAGAGCGCACGGGCGTGAGGCGAGCAATAACGGATGGCAGGGGCCTCAGGACGAGCGCAGCTGTAGCAGCGCTACCGCAAGCGAGTTCTGTGGTTCCTGACGCCGTTAGGGCCGTCACAAAGTGAGTCGGACGTCTGCAATTTGGTATTAGCGCAGGTTTTCGAGGTTGAGGCCGCCGGGGTAGGCGTAGCTGACGTCGCAGTTGTAACCGTAGGAGACCAGCCCGAAGGGTTGGGCGCTCTCAAGGCGGTGGACACCGTCGGCGACCGTCAACTGCACCGTGCTAAAACCGGTGTTGCCCAGCGGGGTCAGCCCCGCCACGGGTTGGCCGTCGATGGTGATCTGGGCGCCGTTGGGGGCGACGATGTTGAGGTAATCCTCCACGTAGTCGGCGGGGGTCAAGACAATGTAGTTGTCGCGGTACTGCTCGACAGGGACAGCCAGGGTGAAGGCTGGGTCGCCGATGCCGGTCTGTGAGAACACACCGCCACAGGTCTGGCTGGCGGTGAAACCCAGGTAGTTGGAGCCGTGCATGAACTGGCCCACGAGGATGGGGCCGCTGGCGCTGATCTCAAAAGCCTGGTTGGAGTTGAACTCGACCTTCTGACCGCGGCTCATGGACAGACCGTTGATGGCTTGCGGGGGGTTGGTGTTGATGGTGACGCCGTCGGCGCCGCTGACCACCACCCAGGTGTCTTGCTGGCTGCCGTTGCGGGGCTTGAACGGCACGGCCATGTAGCGGTTGCCCCAGGAGCTCAGCGGGAAGATCTGCTGCTCCAGGTGGTCGCAGTAGTTGGTGGTGGCGTTGGGAATGTTGGCACACTCATGACCGCCAAAGACGGCCACGCGCTTGCTGGCAGAGATGACGCTGCCGGTCAGATCCGAACCTTCTGGCCCCGAGGTGGACATGCTCAGCACCTGTCCTTGGGAGAGCGTCACGGTGTGGGGGGTGTTGGGGGAGAGCTGGGGCACGCCCATGCCTGCGGCGATGGCGGCGGTGGGGGTGACGGTGACCTGGGTGTCGCCTTCTTCAACGGCCACAACAGTCAAGAACCCGCTGAGGTTGGTCCCGAAGCCGTTGCCGCGGTGGCGCCAGGCCATGACGATGTAGTCGGTGTCGGTGGCGTTGCTGGGCAGCAGCAGGGAGGCGTCGTTGGTGAAGACGTTGCCGCCGTTGAGCGGGTTGAACTGGTGGACCGTCACAGGGATGGAGGCATCCACGCGCCAAGCCCGACCGCTCCAAACCCCGGAGCCGTCAATGTCATTGCCAGTGGGGATCAAGTAGACTTCCTGACCCCTTGGCGCCACGGTTGAGTTGGGGAAGCTCAGCACGGTCCCGTCGGTGCGGGTGATGGTGATTTCGGCAGAGAGGTCGGCGTTGGGGTTGGAGACGACGATGGCGTGGGATTGGGTCTGGCCAGTCTCCACATTGTCCAAATCCACGGACCAATAGTCGCAGCCCAGGTACGAGGTGACCTTGGCGTTGAGTTCGCACAGCGACCGACAGGTGCCACCGTCACACTGGGTCCCGGCGGGGCACATCTCTCCAGGGACAAAGCCGGTGCCTTCAGCGTTGCAGATCTGAAGTTGCTCGGGGCTCAAACATCGCGTCTGGCCCTCATCGCAGATTTGATCGGTGCACTCGCCGTTGCGGCACCCCAGGTTGTCGGGGCAAAGCTCGCCGCGCGGTCCGGTGCCAGTCTCGTTGCAGATGGCCAACTCGGTCATGCTCAGGCAGCCAAGGATCGTGCCTGGCTCACAGGACGGCGGGCGGCAGGAGCCGTCTTCGCAAAGCGTGCCCTCGGCGCAAGGCTCTGCGATCCAGTTGCTCTGAGCGTCGCAGCGCTCAATGTTCAGGGTGTCGATGCATCGACGCTGGCCCTGAATGCAGGGCATGTCGTTGTTGACGTCGTTGTTCTGATCGTTGTTGACGTCGTTGTTTTGATCATTGTTGACGTCGTTGTTCTGGTCATTGTTGACGTCGTTGTTCTGATCATTGTTGATGTCGTTGTTGCCATCGTTGTTGGGCGTTCCAACCTGACGGCACTCCCCGCCGATGGGCACCTGACCTGGCGGGCATTGGATGGACTCTCCTTCGCCATCCTCGCCGTTTTCATCGCTGCACCCTGACCACGACAGCGTGCTGATCAGCACGACCGCCACACCAAGACCCCATTTCCAACACCGCATGCCTTACTCCAACATCATCAACGTCCACGCACCTCGGATTCAATGGTGAGGTGTGGGGACTGCCCACTGCCTGCCAGCAACGCAGGGAGTCTATTGGATTGTCTGTCCGGCGGCAAACCCGCTTTCACAAGACTTCAGACTCCAACCATCGCACCACGTCTCCGACCTCTTCACTGGCAATGGCGAGCCTCACCAGCGCATCAAAGGCGTCGGGACTGTCCATGCGACCAAGCCAGTTTTCCCAGGGGTGCTCGTCGCCAAACCGCCCTTTCAATACCAAGAGCGCGCTCTGACGCCTTCCTTCAATCAGGCCCTTTTGCCTTCCTTTCTCAATTCCTTGGTTCCAAGCTTCGTTACGCCACTTTTGGACGAGTTGGTCTACATTCATCAACAATTCCTCCTGAGCGTTGGTCCTTGTGGTCTGATGTGTTGCCAAAACGCTCGCTTGCCAGCGCACCATGCACTCCATGAGGCCTGCGCGCGTGGGGTTATCCTGCGGCATCTCCAGCAACTCTTTGATGGCATCGGCTTGTGTATGACCGCGCCCCATCAATCTTAAAGGTAGAGTTTCTGGGGTTTGTGGCAACTGACTCAAAACCACAATATGGGTTTTGAGCCCCTGGGGCAGCGCGTAAAACCCATGAGACCATCGATGGCCGTTGGTTTGCTTTGCGCCGAGTGCTTTCAATGCACCGCGCGGTATACCTGGACTGATCAACCATGTGCGAGCGCGTGTGTAATTCTGGGTATTGCTGACCCTGGGACGCTGGCGGCGGTGGAGCGAGAGCGCCTTGTCCAGCACATCCAAACATGCGTCCAATCCCGGGGTTTGCCTGAAGACCTCGAAAATGGCCGGTGAATCCGCCAACTGAGTCCAAAAGCCGGGCAGTCCTTTGGAATCAACAGGCTCAAAGTAAATGTCAGCGTGTTGTGTGGGACTGGCAATGGCGTACTGCGCTTCGAGCCTGCCCAGATGACCCAACGCAAATTCCAACGTCTCTTTGGCAAACGCGTCATGTGGTTTTGTATGCTGTTCTGCACCGCCCATATCCATTCCCCAATCGCCAAGCTTCGAGAACGCTAACTCGCCCTTGATTCGCGGGTCAATTCTTTTGTTCAGTGTCTTGAGTTATGGTAGGGCGAGTTTGATGGTGGGGGTTTAGAGGGTGTGGAGGCGTTCTTGGGCGAAGCGCTCCAGCGCCCATTGACCCGTGGGGCGGTTGCGCGTGGCTTCGATGTGAGCGCGCAGGCCTTTAGGGAGGGTGTCAAGGGGGGGCACGTGGCGGCCGGAGGGGGGGGGGCGCAGCATGGGGCTCAGCAATGTCGCCAGAGAGATGTCGGCGGCGGTGAGGTGGTCGCCCACCAAGTAACTGCGACCCTTGAGCATCTGATCGGTTTCATCAAGGAGCGCGTCGAGTTTTGCGCAGGAGCGCTCATAAGCAGGCCGATTGACGCCCAGCGTGCGGGCCATGACGGGGCCAAGCAGCGGCAGGGAGGCGCCAAACGCGGTGGCCTGCGCTGCGCCGACGTTGCGGCGTGCGATGTCGCGCATCAACGTCCTTTGAGGCAAGAGGTACCAGTAGGCCATGCGCCGAGTGTGGGGGCCCAGGCGGTCGTGGAAGCGCTGCTCCAGCTTGGCCACCTCTGGGGAGTGGTAGAGGCTCTGTCCGGCTTGCTTGGCAAAGTGTGTGTCGACCCACTTGGAGATTGCGGTCGAGGTGCGCAGCACCTGACCATCGTCAAGGACCAACAACGGCGTGGAAAACGGGCTGGAGGTCTTGTCTGCCTTACCGGGGCGGCCACGCACCGCCCAGGCCACCGCCGGGATGTGAAAGAAAGGCAGCAGCAGGCTTTGCTCGTAGGAGATGCCAAAGCGGTCCAGAGTCCAGCGCGCCTTCTCGACATAGTGTGAGAAGGCAATGGCGTAGAGCGTGTGTGGCATGATGGTGTGTGGGAAAGGGGAGAGGCTCAGAGCGCCTGGTAGAACCACAAGTGGAAGAAGTTGATGTCGCGGTCGGCCGTCAAGATGACCTGACGGATGCGCAGGCGGTCTTTGGTGATGTACTGCGCCGGAATCTGGAAGGGCCAGTTGCGCCACCGGAAGCGGCGGTCGTCACCGGGGCAGGGCACGATGCCGATGAGGTTGCCCTCGCAGTAGATCTCGCACTCGTAGTCGGCGCGCACGTAGTCCATCCGGCGCAAAATGACCAGATCGACGTTGGGGGTGACGTTGTGGATCTCCCACTCTGCGTAACCACCCTCATGCGCGATGCCGGTGTCGAGGACCGTGACGCCGTCGGGGTAACGCAGGCGCTGGCGCATGCGGTACTGGTCGCGGGCTTCGCGGATGGTGAAGGCGTGGCGCTCTTCGGACTCTTTGTCCAGCAGGTCGATCTCGTCGATGAGTGTCCAGTTGACGCTGTTGACGTTCAACGTGGCGCTGAAGGGCTCCGAGCGGACCTTGACCGCTTCCCACCCAGGATCGTTGTCCAGGATGATGCGGGCGGCCGGTGCAGCTTCCTCTTCGAGCGGCTCGTCGGGGGTGACCACGACGGGACGCACGGGAGCAGCCACGCGGACCACGTTGCCGATCGCCGAAGCACCCTTGGACTGATAGGAGACCACGTCCAGGAGCTTCTCCACCGGGGGTGGGTTGCCCTGGGCCTGGGCGGCCTGACCTTCATCGGCCATGTCCCGCAGGTACTCGACATTGCGCTTGAAGACCGAGAAGTCTTTTTTGGCGCTCAAGCCCGGCTTGGTGGCCTCGATCTCGCTGACGACGTCCTGTTGGAGTTCTGCCAGCATGCCCATCATGCCCATCATGTTGTTGGGCCCCAGGTTGCCGGTCTCCAGCAGCATCCCCGCAGTGATCATAGCCTGGGCGACGTTGCTCGCCGAGCCCACCTGTTGATCGCGTGAGAGCGACAGGAAGGTTTTGCGGGCCTGCTCAATGAGCATGCGCAGCTCCAACGCCAGTCGGGCTTCCATGAACCCTCCCGCCACGCCTGCATAAGGGACATAGCGGCGGTCGATGGTGTTGGGCCCCGGGTCGAGCGGGTCTTTGGGCATCGACAGCGCGGTTGCATCGCGGGTCAACTGCACGCGGCACAGCTCAATGTCGTGCTCAGGGTTGGGCTCTTTCTCAGTCCACTCCAGCTTGCACAGCTCCGCCACACGGCGGTGACCCTTGTAGTCCAGGTTCTGCTTGTAGGCGATGAAGTCGGTCAACTCCTCGACAAAGCGCACCACCAGGTAGATCGTCTGGGGCAGCTTGTAGTCGCCCTTGTTGATCGGCAGGATGGTGGGCTTCCACAAGATGATGTCGTTGCCTTGACCATCAATGGCATAACCCGGAAAAATCTCCGCCGACAACTCCGCCTTGCCGCGCGGCGCCACCCGGAACTCCTCTCCCCAGCCCGTGACCACACCCACGCCGTGGAACGCCCGGTTGTGGAGCTTGTGCTTCTCCACATGATACCGCTCGGCGTCGTTCCAATCGTCTTCGGTGGTCACAAAGCCCTTGAAGAAGTTGATGCGCTTGAACACCTTATCTTCAATACCCATCGGGCGCCTCTCCTTAACAGAATCTTATCTCGTTGTGTCGCCGCCGACACCGGAACTGACCGGCTACGATGGCTCCAAATCCAGAGCAGTGCTCGTTTCGTACTCTTGTTCTTCTTCGTCCGTCTCGACGATCTCCATCCCACTGCCCACGGCGTGCTCGCCAATGACGATGCCAAAGGTCGACAGCAACCTGCGCTCCCCACGGAAACGCAGGAAGTAGGTCGTGTGGGCCGGCTTCTGGGCCTGGATGATGTCGTGGATCTTTATGATCAACTCATCGGTCACCTCTTCAGGGTGGATCGGGAAATCCACGATGAAGCAGTGGGCCAGATTCACCGGCGGCAGGATGATCGAGTCCAGACCGATGGTCGAGTTGACCCCGATCTGAAAACCCCGAAATGGCCACTCGTTCTCCAGGATCTCTGGCTCCACGCCCGTAAAGAGCTTCAAGAAGAGCTTTAGACCCTTGACCGTGCCACGGATCCGATAGAAATCCACCGCTTTTTTAAGCAGGTAGCGCTTCTTCTCCGTCGGCCAGTTCTCGTCGAGCGTGAACGCCACCCAGGACGCCAGCCAGGGCAGAAAGTCCTCGGGCGTCTCGTAGGGATCGAAGTAGGTGTGGATGACGTCGAGCTTGCCCTCGACGTCGTCCAACAGGTGCTGCACGATCCAGAAGAAGTCCCGCAGGAAGTTGCTGCCATCCTCGCCGGTGCGCTGGTAGATGCCGGGCATAAAGCGCATGAGGTTGCGCTGGCTGACTTCCAGGCGCACCTGGGTGGTGCTGTCGACGATCTGACCCCGGGTGGGCTCCTGGGAGACCACTGTCAGAGCCGGCTCGTAGCTCTCGGTGTAATGGATGTCCGGCGACGGAAAACCCGCCGCGGTCAACACCACCGAGGCGTTGCGCGCCGACAAACCCACCAGCTTGGGCACTTTGAGCTTCTTAAGCTTCACCAGGCCTGCTCTCCCCCTGCCATCTCCTCACCGCACCACAACTGCGCCACATTCTGGCCCAACCCCGCACCCATTCACCCCTCAGAGCAGCTTCTCGCGAGCCTTCTCTGTGATGTCAATGTCCACCAGAAAGGGCAGCTCTCCTGGACCAATCTTGATCTGATCCACGTAGATGTTCCGGTCCTCGTCGTAGAGTCGGATCTGATCCACAAACTCCACCCCGTTGACCTCCTCCACCACGTGGTAGAGGTCCATCTTCAAGACGTTGCGACCAAAGGCCCAGCCCTTGCCCCCGCGACCGCCGCGCAGCGGGTGCAGGAAGATGCGCAGCGAGCGCTCAATCTGACGCTTGATCTTCTCGCTCGAACCCGTCGTGGCCCGGATGACATCAACCTTGACGCTGATGTCCACATAACGAGGCTTGGTGACGTTGACGATCGTCGTCACCAGGCGACGCTCCGCCAGGAAGCTGTCCACCCGGCGCAGCAACTCTGTCGAGGGCGTCAGCTTCTCGCTGTAGTCCGTCGTCGCCTCATCAAACTTTGGAATCACCACCACCTGGACCTCACCCTCTCGGTCGGTCGCAGGCAAACACGCCGCGCGCGCAATCGAGTTGCTGGCCTGCATGGCCAACCACTCAAAGTCTTCCTTGGTCACCGCACGATAACGAGACCGGATCACGTAGGGGCCACGCTCTTTGACCTCCTCGACGCTCTCCTGATCCGAGCCACCAGCGGCCGCATACGGGTTGTAGACCGTGTCGATGTAGCTGATGGAGCGCTTGAGCGTGTTGATCGCCCCCGCACCCACATTGCCCTTCGAACCACCGCCGACCCTGTAGAGCCGCATCACCACATTGCGCTCACCGATGGGCGGCGCCATGCCGTTGGAGCCGTCCCCAAAGACCAGGTCGCCCAAAATGGCGTCCAGCTTGTAATGCCGACTGTCGGAGGTCGATGCATAGAACGACTCCACGCGCTGCCAGCGCACCCAGTGGCCGCCGCCGCGTTCGGTCGACTCCTCGACCACGTCGTCTGTGCCATGCGCCTCACGAAGCTGCGCCAACACCCGCTCGTTGGGACGGTCGCGTTCGCGCACCCAGAGCGCCTCCCCGTCCAACACCGGCCGCCAATCCAGCTCAAAGCGCTGGTTGGGCGTCCCGTCGGCCGAACCGAGCACCTCGTTGTGGATGGTGCGCTGGTTGAGCGCGTAGACGCAGTTGACCGTGATGTGGTTGAGCTTGGGCAACTCCACGTAGCCGCCCATTTCCAAACGCGCCCGCAACCAATAGAGGCTGTGGCCAAAGCGCTTGGTCGCCGCAAAGTCCTTTGGACCAATGAAATCCACAAAACCCGACTGCGTAAACTGGCGAGTGTGGTCTGTCACCGCCAGCGACGCCCAGCGCTCACCGTCCCAGTACTCCCAGACCACGCGCTGCTCGCGGCTGAGCATGTCGTCCTGCTGGGCAAAGTACTTCTGGAGGTGCTCACGGAACTGCTGGCTCAGGTCCAGCGCCGTGCGCTCGGTGGTGTTGATGTAGAGCGGGATGGGCTCATTGGGGAAGGGCTGGTCAAAGCCCAGGTAGAGCGTCGGCGACGCCTCGGCGATGGGCGCAAACGGCTGGAAGGCCCGGCCCTCGTTGGCCGCCTGGTCCGAGTGCTCGCTGTAGTGGAAGTCGTTGAAGCTGGTGACCTTCTGGGCCGGCCTCGACTCCTCCGAGTAGTTCAAACGCACGCTCTTGACGTAGGGCGGCCGCAGCGGGTTGTCGTTGTGCCACACCCACCGGTCACCATCGAGTTCGTACTGACCAGGCTCCCCGTAGTTGCCCTGGATGATCCGCGCCCGCACCCAGTGATGCTCCAACCCAAACACTTCGGTGGTTTGCATCGACTCCGGGCGGCGGAACGAGATCGCGCCCGACTGACTGAGCGCCTTGGTCGAATCCTCAAAGCGCGTCCCCGCCAGCACATCTTCAAGGCCATCTGGGGTCGAGCGGGCCATCTCGTACCAGCTCTTGCCGTCAAAGTACTCCCAGGCCACCACCAACTCCGCGCTTGGACGCGGCGGATCCTTGACGGTCGGGTCCGACAGGCGCACCTCAATGCGGATGTCGGCCTCGGGCTGTGAGAAGTAATCGTCGCTGGCGATGTAGAGCACCGTGTCCGGCTGCGGGTTGTCCCCAAAAGGCGCAAAGTTCTTGGACAGATCCCGGGGGATGGTGTTGCCCGTGCTGTCGTTGGTCAGCACCGCGTCGGGCTCCACGCCCTCGCCGATGACCTCCACGCGCGCCTGGATCGTGTCCAGCAGAGTCGCCTCCTGGTTCTGGGGCACCTCCACAAGCACGCCGCGGATCCAGTGGCCCTTCTGGCCGTTGACCTCGCACTCCTCGATCTGATCAATCTGGTCAAAGACGATCTCGCCCCGGCTAAACTCCATCGCCGAGGTCATCAACTCCTTCCACCGACGGCCGTTCCAGTACTGCCACTCCAGAAAACGCGGGAAGTCCGTTCCCACGGTCTCGGGCGTCGTAAAGTTCAGCCGCAACATTGCCGCGTCGTTGAGCTTGGCAAAGCGCTCATCACCAATGTAGAGCACGCGCTCAATGGTCCGCTGACCCATGAAGGCCGCAAAACCCTCCGGGCGCTGACCGCCGGCCAGATCGGTCTGATCGGCGAACTGATCGTGGAACTGGCTGTAGACCTTGATCAACTTGTGCGGCAGCACCAGGAGATCGCGGGCCGTCTCGAAGATGATCGCATCCTCGGTCTCGGTCTGCGGCGTCGCCACCTGGGTGCCCGCCTCCACACGCTGCGTGCGGTTGGGCGACGAGAGATCAAACCTCAACAGCGCCCGCGCAGGTTGCGGCGCCTGGAGGTTGATCCCCATCAGGTCCAAGAAGGCCAGATAGTTCTTATCCGTCACCTTGTTGAGCCGGTAGATGACCATTTCCATCATCCACGCAAAAAGCTCGATCAAGGTAATGCCCGGGTCGGTCGGGTTGTGGTTCGTCCACTCCGGGCAGTACTTCGGAATCAGCGTAATGGCTTCCTGAACAATGTCCTCAAAGGTACGATCATCGAGGTTCGGGGCCGGTATCATAGATCCTCTTCTCGACGCAGGTAGAAGGGGTAGACCTTGTTGAAATAGTTGTTGCTCGCTCGCACGGTGTAGCTGACGTGCAGGTTAAGGCGGTTTGGCGCCGTTGGCACCAACTCCGCGTGCACCTCCACGTGCTTGATCCGCGGCTCATGCAAGACCAGAGACTCCTTGACGTAGAGCGAGGCCATCGTACACGTCGTCACGTTGGCAGGCGCAAAGAGCAGATCGTGGATCTTGCACCCAAACGCTGGCCGCATCTGACGTTCCCCCGGCGCAGTCCCTATGATGATCTGGATGGACTGCTCGACGTTCTCCTCAAACGCACTTGAGGCGACGCCGCCGTTGCGGTTGAGCTTGACCGGGAAATTAAAACCACGTCCAAGAAAATTCTTCTGGTCTTCCGGCATGAGGCGTAATCGTCCTGTTGGCACACAGAGAACCTCCTGCGCCGAACCACGACCCCCCAGTCACACTTCCCCGGAAGGTGGTCCGCTTAGACGCGCAGACGGCCCCTAAAGGTGATGCCACACTCGTTGCACTTGATGAAAATCTGCGCTGGCGTGTGCTCCACTTCGAGCCCTTGAGCTCGGCACTTCGGACAGCGATGGCCCTGGGTACGGCCGGCCATGATCTCGTCAAGGATATCTTGCCAGATGACAAGCTTATCGTAATCCTGCTCGTTCATCGGTACTCTGTACTACTCCAGTTAAGCCGCGCTTGCAAGCTCACCGCCACCACCGTCACGTGTTCTGACGGCCCGTGCGCTTGAACGCAAAACGCGTCGTGTAACCTGTGCCCGGGCCATTGCCCGGCTTGAGCGTATGCACCGCGTTGACCACGTAATACTCGCCGTCATACTGCTTGCCAGTGCCCTCAAACTTCACGATCGAACCCGACTTGATGGCCGTGTCGCCCTCGACCTCCGCCTCGCCGGTGATGTACTCCATCGCCAACTCGTTGAAGCGCGCCTGGGCAATCTTGTCCGCCGTCTCCTGATCCACCAACGGCACGTTGGCCACCATCGAGACCTTGCGCCCGCCGCCGTACTTGCCCGACTGCGCCTGCGAACCCGTCAAACCACCGCCCATCGTCGACAACTCACTGCCTGCCGTCGCCTTGCCGATGATCTCCTTCTTGGTCCCCGGATCCCAACCACGGACCTGCACCTCATCAACCTGCTTGCTCGTCGAGAGGTTGAAGCGGATCCGCTTGAGGTTCTCGCCCCACTTGTAGGTCGTCGAACCCCCCTCCTGGATCTTCGGGCGCTTGAAGCGCAGCGTGTCATCTTCCACGTCCAATTCGTAGTTGATGAAACGCGCCCTGGCGTAGAGAAAGTCGATGTCCGACAGGTTGTTCTGAAAGACGTGGTCGTGTGTCGTGCCCGAATCGTCCACGTCCGCCTGCAGACCCATCTCCTGGGCAATCTGCTCGGCGATCTGCGAATCCTTCATGTTCATGAAGGTCCGCTGCTTGCGACCGCGGCTGAGCCGGTGCAGCTTGTCGTAACAACGCACCGTGAACGAGGCCGGATCGTGCTCCCGGAAATTGGCCTCCATGCCAATGACCTCGCCCACCAGCATCTTCTGCATCCCGCTGCCTTCGCCGGTGTAGCCCATCTGGATGGTGATCTCGTCACCCTCCTTGAACTTCCCGACGTGCTGGCCCTCGGTGAAGACCGGCTGCGTCTGCGACTCCGCCGACTGGTTCAGGAACGTGACCGTAAACATGTCAGGCCCATCCTGGGTATAGTCGATGGTCACCTTCTTGACGTAGTTGCGCATCTGCCCATCCACGCCCGTGATCTCGAACTCGGGTACCTTTGGCCCTGCCATCTTCGTCTACTCCTTGCCTCTGTCAGGCAAACACTGCCTGGATTGCTCTTGTCGCTGGCCACCGCTGACCAGCCACAGACCCATCTGGTTGCTTCACACCGTCGGCAAAATCGGTGGAATGAGCAACTCCATCCCCGGCTCCAAATCCAGGGGGTTGTCGATCCCGTTGGCGTCCGCAATCCGGCGCCACTCAGCCGCGTTGTCGTACTCCGTCGAGGCGATCGAGTGCAACGTCTCCCCGCGCTTGATCCGGCGCAGCTTGGCGTGGTCCGGGGACTGGGTCGGCTCGCCTCGGCGCTGGGACTCCAGGTCCTCGTGCTCCTGCAGCGTGCACGACACCGTCGCGCGACACGCGCTGCCGCTTTGCAAAAACATCGTGTAGCGCGTCTGCACTTCTTTAAAGACGCCCTTGAAGGTAAACGTCCCATAAATAAAGCGGATCACCGGCGGCCTGTGCAGCTCGCCGTCGATCGTGGCCATCTTCTCGATCGCCGCCACGTCGCCCTGAACCGAACCGTTTTGCTCGTAACGGTCAAAGAACAACTCAAAGGTCAGCGTCCGACCCTGACCGGTGTTGAACTGCTGCTCAGGGACATCCGCGCCGCTCGAAGCCTGAGGCTCCCACGGCACAGACTTCGACACGCTCAACTCCTTGGGGTTGAACTGCACCACCAGCGGGGCTCCACCCTCGGGCACCAACGTCGCTTTGGCCAAGCTCATTATTCAATCCCTCTTCGCTCCAGCTCGTTGGACCACTGACGCTTCAACTCCGTCAGCACCTCACGTGCCATGTCTTCAATGTCTTCCTGAGACGGCACACCGGTCTGGTGCGCCAACAACTTCCGATCGGCGCTCTCGCCCTTGTCGATCGTTCCACCCGAAGAGCCCAGGTCCTTGGCGGCCCTGGGGGCCATGCCGCCATGACTCTTTTGACCCCCGGCGGTCCCATCGATGGTCCCTTTCCAGGTGGGCGGCTCAAAGAGCGTTCGGCTGCTGATGGCCTGACCCTGGGTCTGGGCTCGAGCGGCCTCGTTGCGGTTCTCTCGCGCCGACAGGCGACTCGAAAGTGACGCGCTTGGCCCTGGTTTAACCGTCTCCAGCGGCGCCTCGGGGCGGCTGGTCACCAAAGCCCGGGGAGGGCGGACTGCTTCGGGCGATGCTGCGGGGGTGACGACCTCCATGCCCATGCTGGCCATCAGGCTTTGTGTGCCGCGCTGCACGCGGCTTGCGCCAAATGAGCTGGGGCCAGCGGCGCGCATGGCGCCGAGGACCAGGCCGGGCATCGACATCGACTCACTGCTGCGCTGCGTGGCGGCGCTGGGCGCCTGCGTCTGTTGAGGCTCAAAGAAGCTCAGACCCAGCGCGGCGCTCGGCAAGACGGTCTCCAACTCTGCGCGCATGGCCGCAACACGGCTGGAGCCGCTGGTGCGCGGCGAGGCACGGCGCAAGGCGGCGCTGCTGCCAGTTGGGCGTCGGTCCTGGAGCCGGAAGAGCGAGGGCGCCACATAGGTCGCGCCAAAGTCGCCGCGACCGTTGAGCAGAGCTTCGGTGCCCGTCTGCAACAACCGCTCAACACCTTTGGGAGACCAGATGCCCACGCGGCCAGCGCGCCCCGAAATTCTGGACGGCGCTTCTGACTGCGACACCACGCCGAGGCGTTCGAGCGCCTGAATGTCCAACTCGGCAGCGTCGCTGCGCTCCACCAGGGCGCCCGCCGACTCTGATCTCGACCATGAACTGGGGACGGCGGATGGAGCCTCATCGGCGCGCTGTCCCAGCACCCCCAGGACCTGCTCCACTTGTTGGAAGTCCTTCAGAATGGGGGCCATCAAGCTTTGGGCGCTGAAAGACGTCCCCACGCTTGAGAGCGGGCCTTGACCCTGACCACCCTCAACCGCGCGCGGCGCCGAGAGCGCCCGTTCGATGGAGGCGCGCCTGACAGGCGCCCGGCGGACCATGCGCTCAATGCTGCGACGGCGCTCGGCCAGCTGGACCGAGGCCATCTCGCCTTCTGGAACCCGCATGGTGCGGGTGCCTTGTGCGATGGCGCTGCCCATCAGCGCGCCTGTGGTTGGGCGCTTGCCGCCTTTGGCTTCAATGGCCCGTTCGACCGCAGCAAAGAGCGGCCCTCGGCCCGCGCTGGGCTCAAGCTCCAACACTCGCCCCAGACCCATGCGGACCACCGAGTCGCTCCACTCGGGGCTGCGGCCAAGCGAAAGGCCGTGCTCCACCAGCGAACCTTCATCGAGCCAGCCCGCCTCCTGGCGCAGCACCGTCTCCAAGCGCTTGATCGCCGCCTCTGGGCTGGATTGCGCCATGGCCTTGGCCACTTGCTGGGGTTTGCGTTCGATCAAGGTCTGCAGCGCGGGTGCCATGGCTTCAAGCTGAGCCTGCTGCGTCGATGACAACTGGACCGCTGGTGCTGTGCTGCTTGACTCTGCGACAGCCGTTGGAGCGCTGCCAAGGCGCTGCCAACCACGGGTCGAGCGCGGCATGGAGGGCAGGGCGTAAGCCATGTCGGCGCGCGTCATGCCCCCCGAGACGGGCCGCGCCATGCCAACCTGACCCAGGTTGCCGATCACGCGGGCCACTGCGGCCTCTTCCAGCAATGACGATGCAGCGGCGCTCAGCAGCGCCGGGCGCGCACCAGTGTCGGCCTGTGCGGTTGCACCCACAGAGCGCTCTTCGAGCCAGTCGAGCATCACCTCCAAGCGCTGCGGACCCACTTGACTGAGCGCTTGCCCCAGCTTGGCGCCTTCCATTTTGGTCAACGCTGCGCCGACGGCTCGTGGGCTGGGCTCCGGAGCCGTCGCTGTGCTTTGCACGTTTGCTGCGGTGCGCGGGGCGAGCATTTCTGGAGCAGGCATGGCCAGACCCGCGCTTTGCAGCGCCTGGGTCAACTGAGCCGATCGCTCTGACTGGGCCACCAGGTCAATCAAGACCCCGGCGCTGATGTCTCGCATCTGAGCCACGGCCCGGCTGACGCGCATGCCCCCTGCCAACTCAACGGTGTCGTCCTGCATGCCCAGCGCCGTCACGGCCGCCTGGCTGCGCAGCCCCAAGCGCTCACCGAGCGCTGCAGTGGGGTCCTGCTTGCCAATCTCAAGCGCGGCCATGCGTTCGGCGCGGCCAAGTTGGCCCAGCACGACCTCCACTTCGGTCATCGCCGCAGGCGTCAAGCGTCCGGCAGCCGTGGTCTGGAGCAGAGTGCTGAGCGCCACGGAAAGATCGCCGATCCTGTTGACGGAAGAGGCTCGCTTGGCTGTGCGCGACGGTGCGCTGGCGGCTGCTGCGCGTGCAGCATCAACGCGGCGCTGTGCCCGCAGCGTGACGGCGGGGGCGTGGGAGGAGATCTCTTCGGTGTCGACCGCCACGCGGCCATCGTCATCCAGGCGAACCATCAGCGTGCCAAAGGGCGTTTGGACACGGCGAGCACGCTGGGAGGGGGCGGCGGCGGTGGTGGTGATGGAGAGGTCTTCGAGGGCGCTGGCCAGCTCGCGGCGGCTGGTGGCGTCGAGCAAACCACCCGACTCCAACTCCGGCGCCAACATCGCCATCGTCTTGGCCGGGGAGAAGAGCCTGAGCGCTCGCCCAGGCATCAGGGCCGCTGCTTTGGGGGCGCGCTCTTGCTGTGCCTCAGCCAGGACAGCGGTGGTCTGCGGTGCATTGGTGCTTTGGGCCACGGCGCCGAGGCGTTCAACGGTGCGCTGCCGGGCGGCGCTGAGCCAGCCTTGCTGCTCGGGGCGAGTCACGCCGCGCGATTGCTGGACGACCTCGTTGATCTCGCGGGTGAAGGCCAGCAGCGAGTGGTCGGCCCACATCTGCGTGTACCCTTCATCGACCTGCGCCAGACGGTGTCCGCCGCTGTATTCGGTGTGTTCGCGGATGGTCTCGGCCAGATCCTGGGCGAGCGTTTGAATGCGGCTTGAGGTCAGGGCGCCTTGGCTGGCGAGTCGCCGGGCGCGCTGGGCAACCTGGGCGATTGAGTTGGGGCGCGGGGTTTTGGCGCCAGACGTCCTTGCTGTGCCCGAGAGCGTGTTTGCGCCAGGGACCAACCGACCCAGAAGATCGATGGACTGCCCCAACTGTTCGATGCTGTGGGCCAGCGCAGGCAGCTGCTTGGCCGAAAAGAGCACATCCTGGAGTTGGACCTGCGTGGGGGCAGGGCGCGCAGGGATGGCCGCCGGTGCTGCGGTTGCTGTGGCTGTCTGAACTGTGTTTGAAGCGGCTGCGGGTGCCAGCAGGCGCTGGGCGATGATTTGTGCAAAGTCTCCCTGGGCGGCTGCGTCATAACCCATCACAGAGGGGGTCGTGGGGGCAACAAACCGCGCTGGCTCAAGGCCAAGCGGGGATGAGATGGGGGCGGGCTGCGCCGAGGCGAGCACCTCTTGGAGGCGCTTGCCGAGCAGCGTGGTTGCCGCTGAGCGCGGCGCGGCGCGCTGAATCACAGTCTCGGGGGCAGCCTGGGTGACGGGGCGGCTGGCTTGAGCGCTGTAGGTGTCTTCCACCGTGTTGTAGGTGCGGCCTTGTTCGGGCGCTGGGGCGTCATCCATGCCCTCGATCAAGACGCCTCGGCCTCCGTCGATGAGCCAGGCGCGCGAGATGTTGGGACCTGCGTCCTGGGCGCTGGGGGTCATCTGGAGGATTTTCAGGGCGCTGGAGCCAAAGGCCTCCAGTGAGCGGCTGCGGCCTGGGGCGCTTTGGGCGCTGGCCATGCGCGTGGCGCGGCCAATGACCCTGGCGATGGCTTCGACGTTGGCCGCCGCAGGCATGGCCATCCAAGGTGTGCTCGGGGCTTGGTCATTTGAAGCGGCCAGCGCGCTGGGTTGGGCCAGCGAGGGCAGGGCGGTCAACCGCGCCATGGCGCCCTGGATGCCTGTGCCCAGCGTTGCGAGCGCCCGTTGCCCATCGGTGGTGCTCTCTTCGATGAGGCTGGTGGGGGCAAAGGGGGTCAGCGCCAGGGCAGCTTGATCGACGGCCTCTTGTTCTTGCGCGGTGGGGCTGAACATGGAGGCGGCGCGCAGCGAGGCGCGCTGTGTGATGGCCTCGGCGCGCTGCGCCATCTGGCCAGGGTTCAAACGGCGAGCCTGGGCCGAGAGCGGTGCGGACGCGGCGATGCTTTGGCGACTGGCGTTGGCAACGGCCTTTTGAGCGGCTTTGAGGATGGCCTCGGCGGCCCCTTCAAAGGTGAAGTCATCGCCTGAGGCATCGACGCTCAAGGTCGGGTGCGTGTCGGAAAGCTGGCGCAGCTGGGCCTGAGAGAGGCTTGATGCCGCCGCTGTGGCCGACGTGCCCTGAGCCTTTTGAGCGGCCTGCTGGGCTTGCTGGAGCAGCTCGGCGGCGCGCTTGCCGTGGGTGAGCCTGGCCAGCTCTGTGGTGTCGCCGCGCACGGCTTTCAGGAAGGCTTTGCGGATCTCTTCGCGCTTGGCCTTGAGGACCTGACGCGCCGCGGGGGGCAGCCGCCGCTCAATGTCGGCGCTGCGGCGCGGTCGGGGCGCTGGGGTCTGTGGGGCGGGTTTGCGGTCGGGCGACGGCGGTGCGGCGCGCCGTCCTGGCGACGGGGGCGACGAGGTGAAGAAGTACTCCTGCTGGGCTTCGAGTTCTTCTTCAAGCCAGAGCTGAATCAGGGAGGCGTCGAGTTGGTAGCGCCAGGGGCCTGTGGGGATGAGATCTTGCGCGCCGCCGACCATGGTGCCAAAGCGGCCAAAGCTGGCATCGACGGCGGTGTCCAGGTGACGCGCGCCCACGTCCAGGTGCAGCCCTCGGCGGCCCATGGAGACGGTCTGCGCCAGACGCTCGGGCATCTGGAAGGCGCTGATGTCTCCCAGGACGCGGGCCTGATGGTCCATTTGACGGGCCAGGCGCAGTTGAACCGGGCCGAGCATGTTGTCATCGCTCAACGCGCCCAGACGACGCTCACCGTAACGACGCACCAGTTGCCCGATGGGCAGGTCGTTGTTCTGTGAAAAATCGCCAGGTGCGACCGAGGTCGCCTCGTTGGGGCTGGTCATCGGCCATCCTCCCATCAGGTGGGGCAGCAGCAGCACCGACTTGCCGCCATCGGTTGTACTTTGGGGGTACGAACCGTGACGAGCACCGGTGCGTGGGTCTTATGGGCCAGGTGCTGGCTCAAGATGCGCGTCGCAGGCCTTCGTGGGCAATTTCGACGGTCTCAATCGTGATGGCGCCCTGGCCGGTCAGCGTTGGACCTTCCCATTTGCACGGCCAACCGCGCACAAAGTTCCAGCGCAGCAACTCCGTGGTCTTGCCATCGAGCATGATGATGGAGCCGTTGCGACGAGCGCTGGCGCGGCCGGGGCTGTCGACCTTGGCGCGCCAGTTGTAGAGCTCAGCAGAGTCGGTCATGCCGTTCTTGCACACGATGTTGCTGTAGGAGGTGCCGCCCATGAGCATGTGCTCGCGGTCGTTGAGACCCCCCTCACGGAACTTGACCACCTCGGTCTGGATGGAGAGCCCTGAAACTTCCTGGAAGTGAGCCACGACCAGCCCGTCGATCTCCAATTTCCATTGGAAAGCGGCGTAGGGATCGGGTCCTCGGAAGCGACGTCGCTCCTCACCGGTGCGGGCATTGAATTGCCGACCGCTGTGTCGATTTGTGCCTTTAAAGTCTCGGGTCCACATTGTTCCAGGAACCTCATCCACTGGTGGCCAGCCAAGCCGTCTCTTCTGGATGTTCACATCTATTATTAGTGAGTCTTCTCCGAGAGGGCAACGATCGCATGAAAAAAGCCGCGCTCTGGCTGGACGCAGCCCGTTCTTAAGAGGGTTGTTTTTGGCGCCGTCGATCACTCAGCGCTGAAATCGCCCGTGGCGCGGTCTTCCATTTGCTGACTGACGCGGAAGGTGATGAACTCGGCGGGGCGCACTGGGGCCAGCCCGATCTCACACACCAGCGTGCCGGTCTCCACCAACTCCGGTGGGTTGGTCTCTCCGTTGCACACCACGTAGAAGCCTTCAGCGGCCACCTGACCCTGGAAGTACCCTTTGAGCCAAAGCTGCTCAAGGAAGGTGCCCAGGTTGCGGCTGATCTGTTGCCACAGTGGCGGGGCGTTGGGTTCAAAGACGACCCACTGGGTGCCGTGCTCCAGCGCGCGGCGCACGGCGTTGAAGATCCGCCGGACGTTGACGTAGCGCCAGGACGGATCGCTCGAGAGCGTGCGCGCACCCCAGATCCGAATGCCTCGGGCCTGGGTGTACTTGATGCAGTTGATGCCCTCGTGGTTGAGCTGGCCCAGGTGGTCGTCGTTGAGCAGGACGTCCATGTCCACCACGCCTTCGATGATCTCGTTGGCGGGCGGGTTGTGGACCCCCATCTCGGCGTCACACCGCGCGATGACCCCCGCGACGTGGCCGCAGGGCGGAACCACGCGCCTGCGGCGCCCTTCCTGGGGCACCACCATCCACGGGTAGTAGAAGGCCCCAAAGGCGCTGTCAAAGAGCATCCGCCACTGCAGGGCCGTTTCAAACGGGGCCCCGGGCGGCATGTCCAGCAGCGCAAACCGGTCCTTGAGCCGCTCGCACTGGTCGAGCACCGCGTTTTGCACCACCTCAACGCTGCGGATGGAGCGGAACCCGCGCTCCAGGGCAGGGTAGAGGTCCGGGATGGCCACCAAATCGATGTCGTCGAGGACCTCCAGAGCGCCGAGCCCGAAGCGACGGCCCGGACCACTGTTTTCGCCGATGAAGTCCGACGGGGTCAGGTGCTGCAAACCGTCAAGGCCGCCCTCAAGGCGCAAGCGGTGGGCGTCCTTGGGCAGCTTGTCGGGCCACTGGCCCGCGACCGCCTGGGGTTTGAGCTCAATGATCTGGCTTTCGGCGTTGACGTAGCGCTCGTAGTTGCGCGTGGAGGCCGGCGAGAAGTCCAGATCCTGGAAACGCTCCTTGTAGCCGGGCATCTGGGCTTCGATTTCGAGCGTGATGGGCTCGATGAAGGTCGGCGCGGAGCTCTTAAAGCCCACATCCAGCGGCTCGGTCCAATAGAGCTCCTTGCCCTCCACGTGGCTGACCGTCATGTAGCGCTCGGTCTTGCCGTCATGCAGGCGGCACAAAGTCCCCACCCTGAATCCTCGCCCCGTGCGCACGCTGACGCGGTTGTCGCCCTCGGCGGCGTCGCGCACCAGCAGCGTCTGGGTCTTGGGGGCTGGGACGCTGAGGTTGACCTGGATGTCGTTGCCCCAGTCTCCCTCGGAGCGGGCCTGGACACGCAGCGTGGGGGTGCCCTGGCGGTTTTCCACCACGGCGCTGGCGCGGGTGGCGATCTCTTCTGTCTCACCGGCGCCGACCCCGGCGCGGCTGCCTGCGGTGTGCGCCACGCGCACGACGTAGCAGACCCGGCCGCCGTTCTTGAAGAAACCCTCGACCGAGTCTGACAAAAAGCCGTATTTGAGCGGCGCGCCGTACTGATCCAGGAAGTCGTCGTAGCTGGTCAGACGCTGGGGGATCCCCACCGGGCCTCGGGTGGCCATGCCCAGAAAAGCCACCTGCCCTGTGGGGCCAAGCTCCAACGGCGGCAGCCGCTCTTCGATGCGCTCATAATAGACGCCTGGAGACCGGATGTTGGACATGGTCACCTCTCGTGGTGATGTGCAGGGGTTGGCTGCGGGCGCCGTTGGCCTCTGTGGACCGTGGGCGACAGACTGGACGCCGGCTGTGGGGCGTCACGATGCTCGCGCACTGTCACTCTTCGCGCGATTTGTTGATCTGGGTGTTGATCTCCGAGATCTCCCGCACCCATATCTGGCGCTCTTTGTGCTCCATGTTGAGAACATCATCAAGCGACCAGTGAAAGTGATAGGCGATGTATGCTACCTCCTGGTACAGCCTCTCCAGGGGGTAGCTCAGGATTCCCCCACCTGACCGACCCCGATGTCGACCTGGTGCTGGTGGCCACATGAAGGACAGATGATGTCCATCATCGCCGAGCCCTCTTCGTTGACCCGGCGGTAGAAGTCCTGCAGGTAGGCCAGATCGCTCGAGAAGAGGCTCTCGATGACATTGGGGGTCACCATGCCCAGAGTGCCGAGCTTGCTGATGACGCGGCTGAGCAGGATGATGACCAGGTAGGCGCGGTTGGCCTGCACGCGGTAGTCCTGCAGCGGGGCGATCTCGTCCATTGCCGTGGCCAGGCGCATCACACCTTCACGGTGCACGTTGCCTTCGCTGTCGACATAACCTTTGGGGAGCGTAAACTGGAACTCTGTCTGGAAGCTCATGGATAGACCTGGCGTCCTTGTTGCCTCTGGGCGCGACCGCCATCGACTGCCTCGACGCCATCGCAGGCCTGCGGCGCGCCTGCGCCGCAGCTTGCGGGGGCAAAGACAGGATGTGGGACGCGCCGGGGTTGGGTGATCACTTCAGCGCAGCGCGCACTATAACACAGTCTTTTTTGACACGGGACCAAGAAATCCCTGTGCACCTGCGACGTCAAGAAAGACCAAAGGCAGCGCCCGTGCCTCTATGCGGCCAAGCCCTGCCTTGTCGGATGCACTGGTTTTGGGCCACCAGGGCCCAAAATAGGGTGCTGGGTTGCGTCTGAATGGATCAGGCGCTGCCGACGCGCTCCATGCGCTCGATGGTGATGGTGATCTCCTCGGTCGAGATCTCGTTGCTCTTACCGTCGAGCGAAGACATCTTCCATTTGGAGATGAAGGCATCGTAGAGGTTCCAGCGGAAGATGTCCTCGCCTTTGAGGTCCTGGTAGACGATCGAGAGCGACTTACGTGCGTCCTGACCTTTCTGGATGCGCATCCACCAATCTTCAAGCTGGGTGTTGGAGACGTAGCCCTTCTTCAGGGTGATGTCGCCGTACTTGGCGCGACCGGGGCGCTTGCGCAGCACCAGGTCATCACCGTCCTGAAATTCGATGACCTCAATGCTGGACTCGATGCCATCGACGCTCTTGAATGCTCCAGCGGTGACGCCATCGATTTCAACGCGGAAGTTAAAACCTACAAAGTGATCCAGTTCTTTACGGCGCTGTGCCATACCGTACTCCCTTATTGCCTCTGTCTCTCTTGCGGGGTTTTCTACTTAACCACCACCCTTCAGAGAGATGTGTGTTGAATGCAGACACCTATCCGAATTCTACGGATAGTATCACCTGTCCTGAACCACCAAGCTCTTGACCAAAACTATGACCGCTGAGTTCGATGATGTCAAGACCACTGTGGCGTCGATGCCGCAGATACGGCATCGACCCCCCGCCCAGAACTACCCTTCGGCCACATCGCCGCCCGCATCCATCTGGCCAATGCGGAAAATGACAAATTCAGCAGGTTTGACCGGGCACAGACCAATCTCACAGATGAGCTGTCCGGCGTCGATCACCTCCGGGGGGTTGGTCTCTTCGTCGCACTTGACGAAGAAGGCCTTCTCCGGAGTGTCGCCCATCAACGCGCCCGAGCGCCAGATCCGCAGCAGGAAGGCCGTGATCGTACGCGTGACGCGCTTCCAAAGCTTGGAATCGTTGGGCTCGAAGACGACCCACTGGGTGCCCTGCTCGATCGACTGCTCCACCATGTTGAAGAGGCGACGGACGTTGATGTAGCGCCAGGACGGATCGCTGGAGATGGTGCGCGCGCCCCAGATGCGGATGCCGCGGTTCTTCATCTCGCGGATGCAGTTGATGCCGCGCGGGTTGAGGATGTCCTGCTCGCCTTTGGTCACGTTGTAACGCAGACCCAGGGCGCCGCGGATGACCTCGTTGGCAGGGGCTTTGTGCACGCCGCGCTCTTCATCGACGCGCGAGTACACACCGGCCACATAACCGCTGGGGGGCTGGTAGATGTTGCCCTTGTTGGGGTCGTAGACCTCCACCCAGGGGAAGTAGTACGCGCCGTACTTGCTGTCGCGAGGCTTGGGCAGCTTGTCCACGCCGCCGCTCTCGATCACCTCCGGGCTGTCCAGGATGGCAAAGCGGTAGCGCATCTTCTCGCAGTGCGTCAGCAGCGCGTCCTGGATCGCAGGGTCGGTCTGACCCGGCGCCACGACAATGCTGACCTCGTCGATCTCTTCGAGCGCGTGCAGGCCCGTGCGCGTGCCAGGGCCGTTGTCCTTGCCCATGTAGAGCGCGGCGCGGCTGGCCAGCGTGTTGCCGTTCTCGTCGGTGTTGTCACCCTCGTCGTTCCAGCTGCCGACGTTGGTCACAAAGCAACGGCCGCCGCCGTTGTTGAAGAAACCGTACACCGCGTGTGCCAGGTACTCCGAGTTGGAGAAGTCACCGAAGTGCTTGGCGAACGTGCTCCAGTTCGTGCACAGGACCGGTTCGTTCACCGGGCCCACCTCGCACTCCCCAAGGAACGCCACCGTGTTGGTCCCGACTGTCTCAATCGGCTTGCTGCCCCGATCGACTTCCTCGACGTAGATACCAGGGGACAGGTACGAAGTCGCCATGCGATCCTCTCCTTTCATCTGTGCGGCGCCGCACTGTCTCTATGCGTACAGGGCCGCCTTCGCTCGTCTGACCTTGACCTCCACGCTGCCACCGTTTGGCAACGCACAAGCCCACTTAGTTCAAAACTTCTTTGTGTCTCTCACACCACTATAGATGCTCTACACCCACTGTGGCCATGACGTCAACGCCGCCGCACCGCGATGCTGCGTTGGGCCACCCGCTTGATGTGGCGCATCTTGCGATGACCATGCAAACGCGTGCCCACTTTGTGCAACACCGAGGGCCTGATCGGCTCGCCCAGCGAACGCCAGAACGCCATGTTCTCGTCGTAACCAAACTCCGACTCGTCAATCACCCGAATGGGCAACTCCTCGCCCGGTCCAAGCGAATCGCCGGAGAACACCGCCTCGTTGAGCACCGGGTTGTCGTGCAAGACGCGCATCGCCAAACCCAGCAGCACGTGCTCCTCCTGGGGCGTCTTGCCCCAGGCCGACAGGAGCTAGTACAGCCAACACAGCATGTTCGGACGACGCTCATACTCGATGATGTCACCCTTTTCGTCTGTTTCGCTGACCATCACCACGTCCCGCTCCCTGTGGAGGCGGTCCACGGACACCGATGTCAGAAAAAGGCAGATGGCGGGCAACTTCTTGACGTTCTCTTCTGTCGGCAGACAGTTGTAGATCTCGATGTCCTTGTAACCCGCCTCTTTAAAGGCGTCGGTCAGGATCTTGGTCAACGAGACGCTGACGTCTTTGATGATTTCAAATTGAGCCATTGATGCCCTGCTTTAAAAGCATCCTCTTCCATAGGGAAGATTCAACCTGAGAACCCATGACCATACAGGTCTGGGATTGCCCGGAAGCATCTGTCTTCAACAGAAGATTCCCCACACCACCAAGCTTTGGGTGCGGGTCTTGTGCCTCTTCCTTCACGCCCCTTCATACAGGGCGGTGTCGTTGTTGGTCCTTGCCAGTCGGCCAGCATCTGACGCGATTGGCATGGAGCATACCCAGCGCTCTGCCCACTGTCAACGGCTTGCCAGACTCAACTACCGCCTCCACCCCCGCCGTTGCCTGCACCGTAAGCCCCCGTGTGCTCTTCGAGCCCCGTCAGTGCGGCATGCAACCCCTTGACATGGCCCTTGGCTGCGTGCTACGACACAAGGCGTGTCGGTGATGAAATGAGGTTGCTGGTGCCCAGCGGCTGCGTCGGGTTATCATCCCTGTGTGGGAAATGTCCGCGCGCTGTCTGGGTGTTGTCCATATGGCGGATGACGCGCCACCAGCCAGGGATCCAAAAACATCACCGCAAACAAGCCATGAGCAGAAGGCACAGGCCGCGACCCGCACAACACCACCTGCAACACGCTTTGCGCGCCCCCCACGCATGACACAACATCATGTGGGCGGGCGCGCAAGCGCAGAACGCGGCCGCGCCCACACACATGTTCACAACCGCGTGCCCACCGCGGCACCTCAGTTGGACCCTTGCTATGACGTTCCTTTCTCTAGAACCCTTGTCCCAAGCCGCCGGTCCCCTCGGACGGGCACTGGCGGCGCTGATCCTCGTGGCGCTGTGCGCCTCTTGCGGCAATGAGGTTGATGACGAAGACGATCGCCGCGGCCGCGCAGTGCGCATCGAAGTCGGGCAGGTCGTCACCGACTCCATCGATCCCCCCGAAGACCAGGTCGACTGGAAGCTCATCGAGGTCCCCAGCAGCGGCTTTTTGACCGTCAACGTCTTCTGGGACCAGCGCGAGATTGAAGGATCCATCCTCGTGGCCGACAAATACGGCGTGCCCATCGAAGAAGAGAAGCGCGACAAGCGCTCCGACTTCGACGAGATCATCATCAGCACCCGCGAGCCCTCCTTCTACTTCGTCAAGATCGAGAGCCTCAAAGGCAAGAGCGTCTACTCCGTACAGACCTCCTTCAACGTCGGCGACGGCGGCATCGGTCCCGAAGACGAGCCCATCCCCGAGTTTGTCAGCCCCATTGAGCCCGGCACCGAAGGTGGTGAGGTCGGCGGCGGCGGCGGCGGTGGTGGCGGCGGTGGCGGTGGCGGAGGTGGCGGCGGCGGTGGCCCCAGCCTTCCCCCGCTTGGCGGCGGAGGCGGCGGCGGCGGTGGGGGCGGCGGCGCCCCTGTTGCCAACGGCGGCGGCGGACCCGGAGGTGGGGGCGGCGCTGCCCCCGCTGCTCGCCTTCGTGACATCGTCCCCGATGTCAACGGCCCTTTCGATCCCGTTGAGGGCCAGATCCTTCGCATCATCCCCAAAAGCACTGGAGGCTCCGAGATCACCGTTGGCGTCGGCAGCAACAACGGCGTGGCCAGCAACCACGTCGGGGAAATCATCATGCGCGACGGCTCTCGCCTTGAAGGCGGGCGCTTTGTCATCACACAGGTCTTTGGACGCAGCGCCGTGGGCAAAACCAACGCCCCGGCCAACCTCGTCAACGCCGCCGACAAAATCATCGTCAAGGTGCCCCGATGAACAAGACATACACCCTGAGCATGACCGCCCTCGTTGTGGCGCTCCTGGCCACCGCCGCCTGCAACCAGCAGCCGCGCGAATATGACTGGAACAGCGGCAACGACAACCTGCGCAAAAATGCCCTCAAACTCTTCGCCGGCCAGAACGTCACCGACTCGCTGAGCGATCCCGAAGGCGATCACACCGACTGGAAAGAGATCCGTGTCCGCGAACCCGGCACCATGGGCCTGACCGTCGCCGTTGATGATCCCCGCGGTATGAAGGGCTTCATCTCCATCAAGGACGGCTTCGGCGTTGAACTCGACCGCCGACCCATGAGCGGCTCCGAGAGCCTCTACGTCTTTGACCGCATCCCCGTCTATCAAGGCGAATACTACGTCCAGATCTTCATGGATCGCGGCAAAAGCGTCTACACCGCTGGCGTCACCTTCGAGCCCCTGCCCCAGGGCACCATCCCCGACGCCAACCCCAACAACAACACCGGTGCCAACGGCGGCAACGGTGGCATCACCACGCGCCCCAACCCCGGCACCGGCCCCGGTCGCAAGCCCCCCGGAGAAACCGGAGACGGTGAGACCGGCGACGGCGAAAATCCGCCCGAAGTGGTCGATCCCCCTGAAGACGAATCCGTCGTGTTGCGTGGCCGCATCGCCCGCATCATCCCCATGGACGACGGCGGCTCCCAGCTGGTCATCGCTGGCTTTGGCGCCAACGACGGCGTCGCCACCGGCATGTCCGGCACCATCGTTGGCCTCGGCCAGGGCTTCCGCATCACCCGCGTGCTGCCCACCTCCGCCGTGGCCTTCACCAAGGCTGAAGCTGCCGATCTGGCGCCCTATAAAAACGTTGTCTTGAAGGTGAAGAAGCGATGAATGCCACCACCCGCAAAGTGTGCCTGGTGCTGGTCGCGCTCGGGGTGACGGTGAGCGCCGCTGCCTGCGCCACCGGCGAGGGTGCCAAACTCGACGGCGCCGACCGGGCCGACCGCCTGCGCGACGGCTCCATGGCCGTCTTCCTCAAGCGCAAAGTCACCGACGAACTGGACGTCTCCGCCGGCGACGACGTCGACTGGAAACACGTCGACGTCCACACGCCCGGCATCCTCGACGTCGGCCTCTCTTTTGCCCACCCCGCGAGCCTCCGCGCCCCGGTCTTCCTGCGCGCCAGCTTTGGCAAGGTCATCGAGCGCCACACCGTCCAGGAAGGCGTCAACTTCTACCGCTTCAAACCCGTCAACGCCGTCTCTGGGCGCTACTACGTCGAGATCCGCGCCACCACCGGCGCCTCGGTCTACACACTGGGCGCGCTCTTTGAAGAGCCCAAATTTGTCACCAACCCCGTCCCCGATGACGATCCCGATCCGCCCGCAGGCAATGGCGGTCGAGGCGGCCGAGGCGGCGGCGGTGGCGGCTTTAAGTCCGGTGTGGACAACGACGGCGTCGGCCTCAAGCCCGGTTTGCCCGATGGCGGCGGAGGCGGCGCCAAAGATCCTGCCGCAGACCCCGACGGCCAGACCGATCCACCCCCCGTCGAAGACAGCGGGCCGAAATTCATCACCGTCACCGGGGCCATCCAGCGCATCACGCCCCTGGAGAGCGGCGGCTCCCTGTTGACCGTCTACGTCTCGGGCAACGGCAGCGAAAAGATCGTCACCGGCGCCGCCGGGACCATCAACGGCCTCGGCGCGCGCGTCGTCGTGCGAAACCGCACCGGCACCTACGCCCGCGCGTTCACCAAAATCGACGCCGAAGACCTGCGCGGCTACAAAGCCGTCACCTTCAAAGTGCCCGAATAACCCCCATCCCCTCCCACCGACCCGCTCCAAGGGGCTCGCCGTGCACCCGCACAGCCGGTCAAGGCCGCCTTTCTTGCCGATTTTTGTGGCGCTGGCGAGGTTGCCACCGACGCAAACACCCGCGCCCGACCCCGTTGACGGGCTTATGGCCCTCTTCTATGCTCTTGGGCGGTAAGACGCGGCGGTGCGCGTGACCACTCCCCACCACCGCCCCGATCACGTGGCCTGGACGCACAGATCTGGTTGAGGCATATGACCCCGTTTGAACCTGCGGTGTGGCTGCCCGAGGGCAAAAAAGCCGCGGTGTGCTTTCACATCGACGACATCCACCCCGGACGCTCTTCCGATCCCTACGAAGCCGGCGGCGACATGCAAGATGGCGCCCTGGGTCTGGTCGAGGCCCTCCTTGAGCGCCACCCCAAGCTCCAGGTGACCCTCTTTACCACCGCCGACTGGCGCGAGATCTCACCGGTGCCCACCCGCAAAGTCCTGGCGCGGGTCCCGTGGGTCAGCGAACGCGTCTATCTGGCCGACATCCACCCCAAGGGGACCATGGCGCTGGACCGACACCCCCGCTTTGTCAGCTATCTCCAGAACCTGCCCCGCACCGAAATCGCGCTCCACGGCCTCCATCACATTCACAAAGGCCCAAGAATCCCCGTCGAGTTTGCCGACCTGCCGCGCAGCACCTGCCGCGCCATGCTCGCCGAGGCCCTGGGGATCTTTTCCAAGGCCGGTCTGGCCCGCCCCACCGGCATGCAACCGCCCGCCTGGGATCTGTCGGCCGAGCTGGCCCAGGCCATGGCCGACATTGACCTCCAGTATGCCTGCGGCGCTCGCGACATCCTCTCGCCCATCGAAGACAACGCCCTGACCGCCATGAGCGGGCCTCGCGGCGTGCCGCTCTTTGAGCCCGCCTGGATCGCCAACGGGCGCCTGCTGCACATCCCCACCAACTTCCAGGCCACCAGCAAGCTGGAGCGGGCGGTGGCCATCATCGAGCGCGGCGGCTTGCTCTCGGTCAAAGGGCACATCATCAAAAATGCCATGGGGCACATCTCTGCCGACGGCATCGATCGCCTCTACACAAACTTCCTCGACCTGCTCTTCACCATTCTGGAAGAGCGCTACGGGGACGATCTCTGGTGGACGACCCCCGCAGAGCTGGCCAGCCAGACTGTGGCGCGTCGTGAGGGCCTGTCTTGAATGCTCCGGGCGTGACACCAGGGCGCAGTTTTGTCTGCGCTTTGGTCTGAGACCGTCCCGAGCCTTTGTGAGGAATTCAACCTGTGTCCGACATTGAACTGACCTCTTCGGAGATCGACCGCGACGTCTACCTGCGCGGACTCAACGAGTGCTTTCATGGATGGGGAGAGGAGGCGCTCTACGCCTGGTGCTTTGAACGCGACGCGGGCGCCGGTGTCGCCGACCAGATGGTTGCCACCATTGACGACGACGTCGTGGGCGGCTCGGCGGTGGTTTACCGGTGCGTTGAAGGCGTCGGCGGCGCCAAAGCCAGCGTGGGCATCATGTGCGGGTCGTGGACTCTGCCTGCGTCCCGAGGGCGCGGGTGTTTCAGCCGCATGATCGAGCGCTCAGTGGCGCTCTCCAAAGCCCGCGGCGCGGCGCTCCTGATCGCCTTTGTCACCGAGACCAACCCCAGCAAGCGCCGCCTTGAAGCGGCCGGTTCGCTGATGGTCCCCACAGGGTATTGTGTGGCCGAGGTCGCCGATGATGGCAGCGCGCTGGTGTCTGATGGGAATGTTGCCCAGGCCGATCCACGCGCAGCGCAGGCGGCCTCGGGTGTGCGCTTTGTTTATGGCACCCAGGAGGCCTGGGGTGGGCAGTGGATCAAGCGCCCGTCGCCCAACCGAGCGGTGGCGTTGCCCTCCGGCGCGACGGCGATCGTGGAAGAGGCCGCCGACACCGACCGCGTGCTGGCGCTCTTTGGCAGCCAGGACCGTTTGGCGGACCTGGAAGTGCTGCGCCGCGACGCGGCGGCGCGAGGCCGCAAGACCTTCTTCTTTTCCACCGTTCAAGAAGAACTCTCCAAGGCACCCAACCACGGCTTCAAGGTCATTCCGGGCTATGTGACGGTCCTTGTGGCCGATGAAGACGCCTGTGGGGCCTGGTTGGGGCAGCGCGTGGTGGACGCCAAAGCGGCGACCGATCTCTTGGGGGGTTGGTTTCTGGAGCACGGCGACCGCATGTAGCGCTCCGTGTCGACCACTGCCGAAGGGTCTGTCGCTGAATTTGGGCGGTTTTGAGTCCCATCAGAGCGTTTCGGCGTTCCGAGAGAGGGGCTGAACTCACAACAATCATCCCGAAAATGCGTCGAGCGAAGCCGAGACCATCCGCCGATTTTTCGTTGTTGTGGGAGTGCTTGAGGCGACTGGCAAAGCCAGTTTGTGCCGCTCTGTGTTTGGGCAGGGTTGGTTCAGGGTTGGCTTTTGCCTTTGACTTCGATGCTCACGTTGAACTTGACCTCGGCTTGGCCGGTGGTGCCGAGTTCTTTTTGGAGGTCGGGTTTGTCGATGTCGAGGAGTTGGTCCTCGAAGCTGGAGCGGACGCAGTCCAGATCGGTCTTGCCCAGGTCGTTGCCGTCGATGGAGGAGAGCTCGATGCGGGCTTTGTTGGGTTCGCCATCGGCGAGCGTGACGATGGAGGTGAAGTCTAGGGTGCCTTTGTAGGATTCGCCGCGATCGGTGCGCTCTTTGAGGCACATCATGACGCTGGGGATGGCCAGGCCGACCAGCGCCTGGTTGAGGGGGTTTTGGGGTTCGTTGACGCCTGCGGGTTTGCCCTCGTCGCGGATGGCGGTGGGCTTGTTGGCGTCGGGCGCGGCGCCGTTGTTCTGGGCGGCACCGCTGCCGGAGCCAGCGCCGGGGTTGTTGGTGTCGGCGGCCGCGCCTGCGTTGCCGCTGGGGTTGCCTGTGGCGTTGCCCTTGGCGGCAGCGGTGGGGTTGGCTTTGTTGGCGGCGGCTTGGGCAGGTTTTGCGTTGGGTGAGCCGGGGGCTTTGGCGTCGTTGGTGTTCTTTTTGGCGGCGCCTTTGTCTGCTTCGGCGCCTTTGCCTTCGGGAACATCTGCGGGGGCGACTTTGACCTTTTTGGGGGCGTCGGCGTTGTTGGAAGAGAGCGTCAGGGCAAAGATGCCCACGGCGGCCACGGCGACGAATGCCACGCCGCCAACCATCACTTTATTCATTGGGGTTCACCATGAGTTGCGCAGCGCGCGGACAGCCACAAAGGTGCGCGCGGCGAGGTTGAGATCAGCGCCTTGGGCCCATGCTTCGGGGTGGTTTTGGGAGAGGTGGCCCTGGAGGGCTTCGTTGTCCCAGTGCCAGAAGGGTGAGCAGGCCTTTTCCTGGGCGAGCGTGGTTTGGACAAATCCGCCGTTTGATTTTTTGTGGCGCGCGTGCTCAAGGAGGTCGGTGGCGGCTTGGTTGTTGGGTTCGAGGTGGAGGCAGAATTCGAGGTTGCGGACGCTGTAGTCGTGCCCGGGGTAGATGAGGGTCTGGTCGGGCAGGGTGGACAGGACGCCCTGGAAGCTTTGGAAGAGGGTGTGAGGGTCGCCGCCGAAGCGGCAGTTTCCGGCGCCGCCGACAAAGATGGTGTCACCGCAGAAGAGGTGTCCAGGGGTGTAGAGCGAGATGTGGCCCTGGGTGTGTCCGGGGGTGGCCAGGACCTGGAGGGTCTGGTCGCCGACGGTGAGAGAGTCGCCCTGACCGATGGCGCTGTGGTCGCCCTGGATGAGGTTTTCTTCGCCGCGCGGGACCAGGAGCTTGGCGCCGGTGGCCGCGATGACCTGGGCGTTTCCGGCGGTGTGGTCGGGGTGCCAGTGGGTGTTGACGACGCGGGTGACGGTGACGCCCAGTTCTTTGGCTCTTGCCAGCGCCGCGTCGGCGTCCACGGGGTCGATGAGCAGTCCGTCTTGTCCGTTGTCGGCGGCCAGGAGACAGAAGTAGTTGTCTCCCTTGGTGCTCTTGATGACGTCGATGATCACGGGATGCCTCTGTGGTTTGGGGTCGTGGGTGCTGCGGCGCTTTGGGATGGGCGCGGTTTTGGTGAGCGGGTTTTTGGCCTACAGGGCGTCGCTGGCTCATCGGGGGCGCGGCGGTGTGTGGTTGTCGCGCGTGTGTCGAGGCCCTGCTGCGCTGCCTGGAGGGCGTAAACAAGCCCCCTTGTCAGGGTGACTTGGTATACCACCTGTTGTTTGGGTCCCACGAGGTTTTTGTCTGCCGGGGAGCGATAAAAGGGCTTTGTGGGGGTTGTGGTGCCTGGTTGGGGCGGGTTTGTAGGGTTGGTGTGCGGTCTTTTGGGACGTTGTGGCGGTTGCCAAACCCAAAAAGGATCTTTACAAACGTTGGTCCTGATAGACCCCCGCGATTTGTCGCCCACTAGTGCAGAAAAAGAGTGTCTCATGAAGAAAATGACCGGCCAGGAGATTCGCAGAGCGTTTCTGGACTTCTTTGTTCAGAAGGGCCACCGCGAGGTGCGCAGCCACGCGCTCATTCCCCCCAACGACCCCACGCTCTACTTTGTCAACGCAGGCATGGTGCAGTTCAAGGACATCTTTGTGGGGGCCCGGCAGGTCGATTACAGCACCGCAGCCTCGTGCCAGAAGTGCCTGCGCGTTAGCGGCAAGCACAATGACCTGGAGAACGTGGGCCGCACGGCGCGCCACCACACCTTCTTTGAGATGTTGGGGAACTTCAGCTTTGGGGACTACTTCAAGCGCGGGGCGATCACCCAGGCCTGGGAGTTCATCACCGAGGTGCTGGAGATGCCCATTGAGCACCTCCACGTGACGGTGCACCCCGAGGACGACGAAGCGCGTCAGATTTGGGCCGAGATTTCGAGTCTGCCGCCCGAGCGGATCCACGATGATCCGGAGAACTTCTGGCAGATGGCCGACACGGGTCCCTGCGGGCCGTGCTCGGAGATTTATATGGATTTGGGCGTGGAGCGCTCGGGCGGTGTGGCGTTGCCCTTTGGGCACCCCGACGCCGAAGATCGCTACATGGAGTTCTGGAACCTGGTCTTCATGCAGTATGACCGCAGCGCCGACGGCGAGCTGACGCCGCTGCCCAAGCCCTCCATCGACACGGGCTCGGGCTTGGAGCGCGTGGCGCTCATCATGCAGGGTAAAGAGACCAACTACGACACGGACCTCTTTTTGCCGTTGATCGAGGAGATGGCCCAGCGCGCCGGTGTGGAGTACCGCAAGGACGACGACACCGACGTGGCCCTGCGGGTCATCGCCGACCACAGTCGCTCGGCGGCCTTCCTGATCGCCGATGGGATCTACCCCGACAACGTGGGCCGCGGCTATGTGCTGCGCCGCGTGATGCGCCGCGCCATCCGCTTTGGCCGCATGTTGGGCGTTGAAGAGCCCTTCCTCATCCACACCACTGCCAAGGTGATTGAGATGATGGGCGACGCCTACCCTGAGCTGGTCGAGAGCCGCGAGACGATCCACCGGGTGGTGCTCAAGGAAGAGAAAACCTTTGGTCGGACCATCAACGCGGGCCTCAAGCGCCTCAACAAAGAGTTGGAGGGGCTTTCCGAAGGGGGTGTGCTCGATGGCAAGGTGGCCTTTGAACTCTATGACACCCATGGCTTTCCGCCCGATCTCACTGCTTTGATTTGCGCCGATGCTGGTGTGGGTGTTGATCAGGCTGGTTATGATGCGGCCATGGAGCATCAAAAGGAGACCGGACGCCAAAACACCAAGTTCAAGTTGGGGGATCTCTCCTCCTACCAGGCCTTGGTGGAAGCCGGGATCACGACCGAGTTCACCGGTTATGATCACACCACCGGTCAGTCCCAGATCGCGGCGCTCCTGGTCGAGGGGCAGCGCATTCCGCGCGCCGCCGCCGGCCAACGCCTGGAGATCGTCGTGCCCGTGACGCCTTTCTACGCCGAAAGCGGCGGTCAGATCGGCGATCGGGGCACCATGACGACCGAAGACGGCTCTGTGGTGCGCATTGAAACCACCCTGAAGCCCTTTGGGGACCTCTTTGTGCACTTTGGTGTGGTCGAGCACGGCAGCATCGGCGAAGGCCAGCAGGTCAGCCTGGAGGTCGACGCCAGCGCCCGCGACGCCATCCGCAAAAACCACAGCGCCACCCACCTGCTGCACCACGCCCTGCGCGACACGCTCGGCACCCATGTGCGGCAGCGCGGCTCCATGGTCGCCCCCGATCGCCTGCGCTTCGACTTCAGCCACACCGAGGGTGTGACCGACGAAGAGCTGCTTAAGATCGAGGCCCAGGTCAACGACCTCATCCTGCGCAACGAGCCGGTCACCACCAGCGTCCTGCCAATGGACGAGGCCCTGGCCCAGGGTGCCATCGCCTTCTTTGAAGAGAAGTACGGCGACGTGGTCCGCATGGTCAAAGTCGGCAACGAGTCCACCGAGTTGTGCGGCGGCATCCACGTCCAGTCCACCGGTGACATCGGCATGTTCAAGCTGGTCTCCGAAGGCGGCATCTCCTCGGGCGTGCGCCGCGTCGAGGCGCTGACCGGCATGGGCGCCGTGCGTTGGATCCAGGGCCAACTGGACCTGCTCAACAACACCGCCAGCGCCCTGCGCGTGCCCCCGGCCCAGGTCACCAGCCGCGTCGAAAAGCTCATCGCCGAGCGCAAGCAACTGGCCAAGCAGCTCGACGAGGCCCGCGTCGAGGCGCGCCTGGCCAAAGCCAGCAGCGCCATCAGCCAGGCTCGCCAGATGGGCGACTTCAAGGTCGCCGCCGTGCACCTTGAGGGCCTGGGCGGCAAACACATCCGCTCCGTGGCCGAGGAGCTGCGCAACCAACTGCGCGGCTCCGGTGTGGTCCTGGTGGTCGGCACCGACGCTGGCAAGGTCAGCCTGATGGTCGCCGCGACCAAAGACACCGCCAAGAAGCTCCACGGCGGCAAGTTGGTCGGTGAGCTGGCCAAATTGGTGGGCGGCAAGGGCGGCGGTCGCCCTGATTTTGCGCAGGCGGGTGGCAACGACGCCGCCGGTGTGCCCAAGGTTCTTGACACCTTTTACGCCCGCGCCGAATCTGCTCTGGCGTAACGCGCAACGGTCTCATCCACCGAGGGCGCGTGAGCCCATGGCCCGTTGCCCGACGATCCCATGGCGCCGAGGGTCACCGTCGCCCGTGCTCCAACAAGCACCCGCGAACCCCCGATTGACCCCCTGCGCCACGGCCCTCCTCATGGCCCGGCCCCATCGGCGCACGACCCACCCCGAGACCCCATACTCGCCGTTTTCAACACGACAACGGCGCCTGAATTGTTGAGGATAGATGATGGACGAGCGTCAAAAAGGGATCGTGCTGGTGGTTTGCCTGGCGGTGCTGGTGGGCCTGGTCGTGATGGTCGAGGCCCGCGGCTCTGAGCGAGTGCGCCACTCCATGGTCGAAGACATCGCCGCGCTGGGCGCCGAGACCGCCGCTCGGCCTGCGCCCTCCTGGAACCTCAAGACTCTGTCTGGCCAGGAGCTTTCCCTGGAGGATCTGCGCGGCAAGGTCGTCTTCCTCAACTTCTGGGCCTCGTGGTGCCCGCCGTGTCGTGAAGAGATGCCCTCCATGGAGCGTCTGGCCCGCAAGTACGAAGGGCGCGACCTGGTCATGGTGGCCATCAGCCAGGACGAGGACATGAACGCCATGCAGACCTTCCTGAGCAGCGTCATGCCCGACGGCAAGCTGACCATGCGCATCCCGCTGGATCCGCCCGGCGCCACCGGCCGCAACTACGGCACCGAGAAGCTGCCCGAGACCTACATCATCGATCGCGACGGCCAGATCGTGGCCCGCTTTGTCAACAAATACGACTGGGACCGCGAAGAGGTCGACCGGTTTATCGAGCGCCTGCTGCGCTGAGAAGAAGACGCCGCCATGCCCACCGCCAAGCTGGACGAAGCCAGCCTCCTGGAGGCTCTGGAGCGCGCTCGCGATGACGACGCACGCAGCACTCAGGTGGCCACTCTGGCGCTGACGCTGGCCTCGCACCATCGCACCAGCGGCGATCGCCAGCAGGCCTGGAGCTTCTACCTTGAAGCCGAGCAGGCGTGCGCCGCCACCGGTGATCTCAACGGCGCTCTGGAAGCCGCCGTGCAACTGAGCCAGATGGCCCTTGAGTCCGGCGATGGCCACGAGGCCGTGCGCTGGAGCAAGCGCGCCCTGGTCCACGGCGACACCATCATGGCCCACGAACGCCGTGCTCGCCTGCTCCACAATCTGGCCGTGGCCCACACCCACCTTGAAGAGCCCGAGCACGCCCTGGACGGTTATCGCCGCGCGATGCACCACTGGGGCTCGACCAGCAACAACGTTGGCCGCCGCAGCTCACTCATTGGTCAGGGCGCGCTTTTGTTGGAAAAGGGTGCTCCTGCGCAGGCCGCCGGGGCGCTCCTGGCCAGTTTGGCCGCCAGCCAGACCGGCACTGGCCAGATCGACATGCCCTTGGAGGCCACCCGCGCCGAATTGCTGGCCCAGGCCCTCATCGATTGCAACCATCAGACTCTGGCCCGAAAACCCCTCCAGCAAGCCATCCACGTCTGGAAGGACCTGGACCGGCCCGGTGAACATCGCCGCGCCGCGCTGGCGCTGGCGTCGGCGCTGCTGGAGTCTGCCGCCGACGAGGCCTCACTGCAGGCGGGCATCGATGCCAGCCGTCAGTTTGCCAACCTCTCGCGTGCGGCGGGCGGCGCCGACGGCGTCGTCCACGGCCGTTGGCTGGTCGCGGGCGCCCTGGAGGCCCACGGCCAT
>CAKZKQ010000141.1 GCA_937123825.1 uncultured Pseudomonadota bacterium | reverse complement strand
GGGTCACGTCGCTGGGGCCCCTGCCCCAGCCACGGAGAGTCGCTGCGCGACTCCAAGCCCCTTGTTCGCTTGTGGGCGAAGTCGGATGGGCGTGGTCGATTCACACAGGCGGCTTTGATGTGAGGCTGGCAGTTGATTCACACAAGTGGCTTTGTTGAGTGAACGCGGTGGATTCAAGCAGGTGGCGTTGTTGAGCGGATGGCGGTCGATTCCAGCAGGCAGCTTCGCAAAACTGAACGTAATTTTTCCCGCAGGTGACGTTGTTGCAAGGCTGGCGCTTGATTCAAGCAGGTGGCTTCGCTGAAGGAACGCAATCCCAAAAAACAACCCCCCCAGAGGGGTCAAGGAGAGGCGAGCGAGAGCAAGCGGGGGGTGTCAGACGGGTCTGATGACGAGGCGTTGAGCACAGACGATGCGCTGCATCGTCGAGCATCAACAACGAAGTCAGCGGGCCTGGCTGGCGCCTCCCGCGCCGCTCTTGGCCGCCTCTCCTTGTACCCCAGTGATTAATCGTTGAAGCGTCCGCGTTGTTGGAGGCGTCGTAGGAAGGTGGTGCGTTTGATGCCGAGCTGGCGAGCGGCGGCGCTCTTATTGCCTTCTTCGCGCTCCAGGGCTTCGAGGTAGACAAACTCTTGGAGCCGCCACAGGGCTTCCTGGAGGTTGGTGGAGGCTCGGATCCACATCTCGACGTCTTTGTCGGTGCCGGTGGGGTCGGGGGGATCGGCGGCGTTGCCGCTCAGGTCAAGGCCCAGGTGATGGGCTTCGAGTGTATCACCGTCGCAGCGCAGCACCGCGGCCTCCAGAATGGCCTTGAGTTCTTGGACGCCGCCGGGCCAGACGCGGTTTTTGAGTTGCTCGAGGGCTTCAGGGGCCACTTCGGTGATGACCTTGTTGTGCTTCATGGCCCAACCCAGCAGGTAGTGGTCGACCATGACCTGCAGAAAACGGGGGCGCTCGTGCAGCGGCGCCAGGACGATGATGCGGTGGCTGAACATGCCCCGGGCCATCTGGCCGAGCGACCCTTCGAGGTTTTGCAGCACGTCTTTGACGGGTTGACCAAGGAGCGTGCGGACCGAGAGGACCAACCGCGCAGGTGGCTGCATGGCGCCGGCCTCGGCCAAGAGACGCGAGAGCACCTCTTCTTCCAACTCGGCGACATCTTCCACAAAAAGCACACCACCCCGAGCGGCGCCCAGGTGCCCTTGACCCGACGTCTCGCCCAGCAGCTCCAACTCCCGCAGCGAGGGCGGGCAGGTGGAGACGCTGAACTTGATGAACGGCCCTTCGGCGGTGTTGCTGGCGCTGTGGACGTGGCGCGCGGCGAACTCTTTGCCGATGCCCGCCGGGCCTATAAGGATCAGCGGCGCGTCGCTGCGCACGAGGTTGTCGATCCGCACTTCGAGTTCGGGCTCAAGCAGACCGGGGTCACCGACGGGATAAGCTTCGGCCATGTCGCGGCGCATGTAGGGCACGTCGGCGGGGATGACGCGGACTTCGCGCACAACCTCCTTGACCTTGACCACGGTGCGTACGGGGCGCTCGTCATCTTCGCCGTCGTCTTCTGCGTCTCCTTCGTCCCCTTTGACGTCATCGGCGTCGTCCACCTCCGTCCCATCGGCGTCGGTCAGCTCTTGGGCATCTTCGGCGTTTGCGTCGGATTCGTCGCCGTCGTCCAGCGCCTTCAAGTCGACCTGGGTCGCGTCGTCATCGCTGGGTTCGTCGGCGTCGGCCACCGGCTCGGGGGCGTTGACCGGGCCATCGAGGTAGGGGTTGCTCCAGGCGCGCTCTTCAGCGGCCTGATTGAAGAGGCGCTCAAAGAGCAGCGCCTTGAGCCTGGGCCAGACGGCAGGAAAACGGTCGCGCAGCGCGGCCATTTCGTGGGGACCGGGGCGCGCGTGGCCGCGTTCGACCATGCAAAAGACATAGAAGACCTGTTCGCGATCTTCGTAGTTGAGATCGGGCAGGTGGTCGGCCTCATCAAAGAGCGAAAACGCCACGGTGATGTCGAGCGAGTCTGCGGTCCCCTGGACCACGTCGTTCTCGTTCTCTTCGTCATCGGGCCGCGCAATCGGAACGTCGATGCGCTCATCGCGGAAGACGCCCAGCGCGGAGCGCAACGTTCGATCAACGCGCGTGATGTGAAGCTCGCCCTTGCCCCCTTCCGGGTTCTCAAAGACCTCCACGCGCCACGCCGCTTTGCCGCGGGTGACGACCACAAAGGGGTTGTCGGGCGCGACGATGGAGTCGATGCTCTCAAAGAAGCCAAAGACATCGTCCCTGGCGCCGGTGTCGCCGGGAAGGGTCACCTCGGGGATGACGGCCAGATCGCTGTTGTCGGACTTGAGGACCATCAACGACAGATCGCCCAACCACAAGAGCATCACCATGCCCGCCGCGTGGTCCATAAACCCGCCGCCGATAAAGCCATCGGGGTTCTGAATCCACCCCAGCAGCGCCGTCACCATCGCCAGCGACGAGAGCAAAAGGCCATACTGCGGCCAGCGCAGACCAGCGGCGTCGGCCCCCTTCTTGGCGCCGGGGCGGAACCAGAGCACCAAATCAAGGATGTGGTAGGCAACCATCAGCGCCGCAGAGGTCTGGATGGCGTAGAGCACTTCAAACTCCACGTCCCCCGACACCGCGCCGCCCCAGAGCGCCGGCAACGCCTGGAACACAAGGTAGAAACTCAGCGCCGCCGCCATCGCCGCGGGCAAAAAGATCAATGCCGTCGTCAGTGATGGGGCCTTGCTGCCACGCAAGCGCCTGTGGACCTCAAAGCTCAGCGCCCTGAAGAACGCCAACGCCAACACCCCAAAGAGCAGCAGCAGCGGATCGGCCAACATCCCTGTGGGATCACCCAGGAGCGCCAGCGCCCAGGGCAGCGCCAGAGACATCATCCCCAGACACACCCACATAAAGCCGCGCTTCTCAGGGTCCGACCGCCCCCTCCAACCGACCACGATCGTCACCGCCAGCGCCACCGTAAAGAGCACCAACGACCAGATCCGCAACGGCGGGTGCGTCAGCGGCTGCTTGACGTGAAACTGATGGCCCCCGCGCTGAAACTCCACCGAGATCGACTCGCCGGGCCGCTTGGCCAGCTCTTCCGACACAAAGGTCAGATCGACATCGCCGCTGAGCGCGTTGCCGTCGAAGCTTACCACCAGATCTTTGGCCTCGATCGTGTCGGGAAAGCCACCCTCAGAGACCTGCTCGTAGGTCAACTGCTCGGTAAAGCGGTAATTGTAGCGCTCCACGGTCAACGCCACCGACGCGGGCGTGGGCCGAGGGTCAGGGTTGTCTTCAGTGGGCGCCTCCAAAGACACTTCAGGGTCCATGGAGCGCAGCAGCGCGCCGATCTCAGCCAGTGAAGACACCGGCTGGTCAGACATGTTGATGATCCGATCGTAGCGCTGGATCACCTCGCGCTGGGAGCCTTCCACCAGCGGATCAGGGCTGGCGCTCAAGACGCTGCCGCCAGGACCCAGGACGATCCCCAATGAGGCGCCGGTGCTGGTGCGCCACAAAAAGAGCGCCATACCCACAAGGACAAGGATCGCCATCACGTGATGGGCATCCAGGCGACGCAACGCGTCCATGCTTTGCAAAGGATTGGTATTCAAGGGTGCCAAAGCCGTTTAAGCCGTCATACTGTCGATTTGGATGGCAGGCAGCGCCAAACCCAACCCATCACCGCAAACGCAAGCCACAAACCCACCACCGCCTGACCCGCCGCAAACACACCGGACACCGATGAACACAGGTTTAAAACGCTTGCACAGCCTTGCAACAGGTCTGTGACCGGGCGCCACCCTCAGGCCGCCGTCAACCACGGCGACGAGGTGCATACCGGCAGGCGATCGCCCTCTTGTCAAGTCTTTGACCCGACTGCACCCACCACCACCACACCCAAAACACCGCCCTCTTGCACCCCACACACCTCCACCGACCCCCAAACAACGACCACGCGCGCCCGCGCTCACCCATGAAAGACCCCAGCCAACACCACGCGCCTGTGCACACCCACCACACCCAGCGCCGGGCACGCGATCAGCAACCCCAACAACCCACCACCCACTGCGCCGCCGACCGCCTCAGAGAGCGTTATCACTTCATTCACTAAAAAAGATGCGCACCCCGACTCAATCGGCCTCGCCTACCTTTTCATGCACCGGACACAACACGGCATGCAAAGCGGGACTTGCACTTGCGCGCACAAAACGCAACGATGTCTTTGGCGGCAAAGCCTAAGATTAGAGTGTTTTCTACTTCCTTACTCAAAGGACAAAGAACCACACATGAACACCCCGATGAGCAGCAGTGCAGGTCGGCGGCACCTCCTCCTTAGAATCCTTGCCTTGGTGACACTGGCATTCATGGGAACGGCGTGCAGCGACAGTGGAGGCGGTTCCAGCCCTCCTGGCGATGACGGCAACAACGGTGTCAACAACGACACCAACAATGATCAGAACAACGATCAAAACAACGACGGGAACAACGACAGCCCCGACGCTGGTGATCGAGACGCTGATGATGGTGAAAACGACGGCGACGACGGACCAGACGCCGACGACCCACCCACTGCCGAGTTTGGAGACCCCTGCCAGTCCAACACTGACTGCGTCAGCGGCTATTGCAGCACCTCACCCCTTGGCTTTGTCTGCACAGACACCTGCGCCCAGGACGAGGACTGCCCCGACCTCAACGGCGATCCCATGCGCTGCCGCCTGACCGAAAACTTCGGGCCCGACGGCGTGCGCATCTGCACCCCCGCCACCAACTCGCTCTGCTCGCCGTGCTTCCGCGACGACCAGTGCTTTGGCGGCGCGTGTGTCGGCCTTGAAGGCGGCTCCGTCTGCGGCATCGACTGCGAAAACGACGGCAACTGCCCCGACGGCAGCACCTGCCAGAACATCTCGCCGTTGGGCGAGATTCTGGACACACCCCAGTGCCTGCCCACCAACCGCTCGTGCGATTGCACCGCAGACAACGCCGGCGAAACTCGCCCCTGCGTCCGCGAAGAAGAAAACATCGGGCTGTGCTTCGGGCAAGAGACCTGCGACCCTGCGCGCGGATGGTTTGGCTGCGACGCGCCGCTGCCCACCCCCGAGCAGTGCGACGGCATCGACAACAACTGCAACGGCGCCATTGACGATGGCCTCGAAGGCGCCGAAGCCTGCGAGCGCACCAACGAATTTGGCACCTGCACCGGCGTGTCGCTGTGTGAGGGCGAAGAAGGCTTTGTCTGCCAGGCCCCCGAGCCTGCCGCCGAATCCTGCGACCTGGTCGACAACGACTGTGACGGCGACACCGACGAAGATTTCAAAAACGACAACGGCCTCTACGTCAGCGTCGAACACTGCGGCGTGTGCAACAACAACTGCGATGGCCGCTTTGATCTGGCCGCCGCCACCGACTGCCGCGTCCTCGACGGCGTCGCCCAGTGCGTCATCACCGAGTGCATCCGCGGCTTCGCGCTCGCTGGCCCCACCACCTGCCTGCCGCTGGCCTCCGACCTGTGCTCACCGTGCCAGGACGACAACGACTGCAACGCCGACGTCGGCGACCGCTGCATCGACTACGGCGGCACCAGCTTCTGCGGACGCGACTGCTCGGATGACTCCCCCTTTGGCAACGAATGCCCCAGCGGCTACACCTGCGATGAGCAATCGAACCAATGTCGCCTGACCACTGGCACCTGCCTGTGCGGTCCCAACGACAACTTCATCCGGCCCTGCTCCATCCCAGACCCCAACGACGAGAACAACAACTGCGTCGGCACCATCACCTGCAGCAACGGCGAGCTTTCGGCCTGTGTCCCGCCCGTCGATGAGTGCAACGGCATCGACGATGACTGCAACGGCATCATCGACGACGGCCTGCGCGACCCCGACAGCGGCCGCTACTTCACCGACGAGCACTGCGGACGCTGCTTCAACAACTGCGCCCTGCTCTTCTCGGACCCCAACCTCAACGGCGACGGCGTCTGCAACGGCCAGGAAGCCATCCTGCGCGACGAGATCCCCGAGTGCATCCTCGACTGCGATGTGGGCTTCCGCAACGTCAACGGCATCACCGCCGATGGCTGCGAATGTGAAATCCAGACGATCAACGAGGACGACCCCGACCCCAACGGCACCGACGCAGATTGCGACGGCATCGACGGCCGCATCGTGCGGGGCGTCTTTGTCTCCCGCACCGGCAACGACAACAACCCCGGCACCATCGACGAACCACTGCGCAACATCCAAACCGCCATCGAGCGCGCTGGCGGCTTCACCAACCAGGTCTACGTCTCGGCGGGCGTCTATGAAGAATCGCTGACCCTGCGCCCGGGCATCTCCATCTTTGGTGGATACAGCTCCGACTTCCGCCAACGTGACCTGGCGGGCAACGAAACGGCCATCTTTGGTCAGGCCCCCACGCCCGAGCAACCCGGCGCCATCAACGCCGTCAACATCAGCGGCGAGCAGACCACCGTGGCGGGCTTCACCGTGGTGGGCTACGACAACAACACCCCCTCGGGCAGCACCTACGTCTTCCACGTCACCAACAGCGACGGCAGCCTGATCATCCGCAACAACGTCATCCGCGCCGGCGCTGGCGGCGACGGGCTCCCCGGTGGCCCTGGCAACCCTGGCACCGCCGCCATTGACAACGCCCAGCCCGGCGCCCCTCAACTTGAGGCTGGCACCACCATCTGCATCAACAACGGACTGAACCAAAGCAGCGGCGGCAGCGGCGGCGTCAACTCGTGCACCGACCAGTTCAACAACAACATCGACGCCAGCGGCGGTGACGGCGGCAACGCCGACTGCCCCATCTTCAATGAGCCCGAAGAGACCGGCGCCAACGGTGAAGAGAACCCGCGCGGCGGCAACGGCGGCGCCGGGGGCTACAACCAGCTCCTGGTCACCAACCAGTTCGGCGTCTGCGCCCTCTGCCTCATCCCCGATGAGCCCGGCAGCACCGAAGTCGGCGTCCCTGGCGTCGATGGTAGCAACGGCGACGGCGGCACCCCCGGCACCGGCTGCCGAACCACCACCGGCCGCGTCGTCGAAGGGCGCTGGGTCGCAGGACCCCGCAACCTCAACCCCAACGCCCCCAACGAGCCCAACAACGGCACCGGCGGCACCGGCCTCAAAGGCCTGCCAGGTGGCGGCGGCGGCGGCGGCGGCGCTGGCTCCGGCGTTCAGCGCCAGGCCAACTACCCCACCAACTGCGCCTTCCGTGAAGTCATCGGTGGCGGCGGCGGCGGCGGCGGCGCGGGCGGCTGCGGCGGCACCGGAGGCACCGGCGGCACCCCCGGCGGCGGCTCCTTTGCGGTCTTCCTCTACTTCCCCATCCCCCCGGCCTCGCTGCCTCAGGTCCGCGACAACACCATCGAGCGTGGACGCGGCGGCTTTGGCGGCGACGGCGGCGCGGGCGCTGAAGGCGGCGGCGGTGCCCCCGGCAAAGAAGCTCAGGCGCTCAACGAAGCACAGCAAACCGGCCTGCTGGTCTGCTCCGACCCCGGTGGTCGCGGCGGTGATGGCGGCAACGGCGGCGCTGGCGGCGGCGGCGGTGGCGGCTGCGGCGGACTCTCCGCCGGGGTCTACCTCTTTGGCCACGGCAACCTCGACACCAGCGGCTACAACAACAACACCTACCCCGACACTGGCGCCGGAGGCGGCGGCGGCCGCGGTGGCGTCTCCATCGGCAACATCGGCATCGATGGTTCTGACGGACTCTACCTGGAGGTGGCTGAATGATGCGCACACATCTTATGAGAGCAACAACAGCCTGGGCGCTGACGCTCCTGGTGGCGCCGCTGGCCAGCGCCTGCTCAGACAGCGGCAAAGCCCCCAGAGAAGGCCCCACGGACGACAACAACGAGGCCGACAACAACGACACGAACAACGACGGCAACAACGACCAGAACAACGATCAGAACAACGATCAAAACAACGACCAAAACAACGACACCAACAATGATGTCGTTGAACCCCCCGGTGAGGGCGAATACGGCGCGCCTTGCGAGACGGACGACGACTGCATCGAGCGGATCTGCGTGCCGGACGGCGACGGCGGCATCTGCTCGCGCTTCTGCCTGACCGGATGCAACGACTTCTACCCCGACCGCGAGGCTTTCTGCCGCGCCGACTCCGACACTGAAGGCGGGGAAGACGTCGCCTTTGTCTGTTTCCCCAACCAGAACCTCCTGTGCCAGCCCTGCACCCAGGACGCACAGTGCGACGGCGCCCTGTGCATCACCATCAGCGAGGGCCAGCAGGTCTGCGGGCAGGAGTGTGTGGACGACGACCAGTGTCCCCAGGACTACAGTTGTCAGACCATCATGGACGGCGAGACCGAGCGAGGCCGCTCTTGCGTGCCCGACAACAACACCTGTGACTGCACCCGCGAGACGCAGGGCGTGACGCGGGTCTGCGAGCGCACCAACGAGTTTGGCACCTGCCGCGGTGAAGAGAGCTGCGACTTTGTCCAAGGTTGGGTGGGCTGCGATGCCCCTGAGGCCGCCGAGGAGATCTGCGACGGCGAGGACCAGAACTGCAACCTGGTGCCCGACGACGGCGTGATGGCCGCCAGCTGTACCCTCGAAAACGAGTTTGGGGCCTGCCCCGGCACCGAAGTCTGTCAGGGCGCCGAAGGCTTTGTCTGCCTGGGCGCCGAGGCCAGCGCCGAAGTCTGCGACACCATCGACAACGACTGCGACGGCGATGCCGACGAAGACTTCAAAGACGAACAAGGCCGCTATGGCCTCTTTGAGCACTGCGGCGGCTGCAACATCACCTGCGATGGGCGCTTTAGCTTTGCCCAGGAAGTCGTCTGCGACGCCGAGCGCGAAACCCCCACCTGCATCATCCGCGAATGCCAGGAAGGTTACCGCTTGGTGGGCGAATCCCTCTGCGTCCCCCTCCAGGAGGTCTCCTGCCAGCCCTGCACTGAGGACCTGGACTGCTTCGCCATCTCGCCAGGCGCCGCCTGCCTCACCTTGGGCGACCCCAACGCCCCCGAGACCCTGGCGCAGGTTTGCGGCCGCGATTGTGGCCCCGACAGCCTCTTTGGCGGTGAATGCGATGAAGGCTTTGTCTGCCAGACCTTCCGTGAGGGCGAGGATCAAATCCAACAGTGTGTGCCTGCCGGCGGCACCTGCTTCTGCCAGGACAACGACGACGACTTCTCGGTGCCCTGCACCGTGGCCGACCCCAACGAGCCCCTGCTGACCTGCAGCGGCACGCGCTCCTGCGTGGGCAACAGCTTTGGCGAGTGTGTCTTGCCGAGCGACAGCTGCGATGGCCTGGACAATGACTGTGACGGCGTCATCGACAACGGCTTCCGCGATCCGGACACCGGCCGCTACAGCATTGACCCTGCCCACTGCGGCCGCTGCAACCGCAACTGCGGCGATCTGCAGTTCGACAACGCCCTGGGGGTCTGCGACATCCAGACCGAAACCCCCTTGTGCGTCATGCAGTGCCAGGATGGGTTTGTGGACCTCTTCAACGGCGAAGACGACGGCTGCGAGTGTGAGATTCTCAGCGAGGACGACACCCCTGACGGCACCGACCGCAACTGCGACACCATCGACGGCAGCGTGGCCCGGGGCGTCTTTGTCTCCAAGATTGGCCGCCTGGGCGCCAGCGGCGAGCTGGACGATCCGCTGCTGACCATCCAGCAGGCCATCGACACCGTGCGCGGCAGCGGCGGCGTCAAGCGCGACATCTACGTCTCGACCGGCGTCTACAGTGAAAACATCGTCCTTGAGGCCGGCGTCTTCATCTACGGCGGCTACAGCCTGGACTTCCTGGAGCGCGACATCGTCAGCAACCAGACCACCATCCTGGGCGTGCCACTGCAAGAGGGCCAGCGCGGCACGGTGACGGCCATCGGCATCAACCAGGACGCGCTCCTGGATGGTTTCTCCATCTTTGGCACCAACACCAGCGACCCTGGCGCCAGCAGCTACGCCATCTTCCTGCAAAACAGCACCCAGGAGTTGGTCCTGTCCAACAACGACGTCTTTGCGGGCAACGGCGGCTCTGGCCAACGCGGCAACCCCGGCGGCAACGGCGACGCTGGCATCAGCGGCGCACCGGGCGTGGACGCCATCACCGCCGCCAGCCGCACCTGCAGCGAGCCCACCCGTGGCGGCGGCACCGGCGGCGAGCACTTCTGTGGCAACACGGACGTCTCGGGCGGCAACGGCGGTCAGGCCGGCTGCCCCCAGACTCAGCGCACCAACGGTCAGTCGCCCTGCAACTTCAACAACGACTCCAGCGACTGCCGCAACTCTTGCGAAGATCCCCCCTGCAACCCCCTGCCCCCCAGCCAGGGCGCAGGCATCGCGGGCCGGGGCAACAACGCCGGCATCGGCGGCTCGCCCACCTACGACCGCTGGACCAACGGCGGCTCTTGTGGCCTGTGTGGCCTCTTCCCTGCCCTGGACCACCGCGGCAACCCGGGCAACGACGGCACCAACGGCAACAACGGCGGCGTGGGCAACGGCTGCTCGAACATCACCGGCCAGGTCGATGCCCAGGGCAACTGGACCGCCAGCAACGGCGGCAACGGCGGCAACGGCGCCCACGGTTCTGGCGGCGGCGGCGGCTCTGCGGGCAGCGGCTTTGACGCCACCCCAGGCGCCGCTGGCGATGCGCTCCAGTGCCGCGACACCATCGGCGGCACCGGCGGCGGCGGCGGCGCTGGCGGCTGCCGTGGCACCGGCGGCCGTGGCGGCACCGGCGGCGGCGGCTCCTTTGGCGTCATGATCCACTACACCGGCAACGGCTTCGCCTCACTGCCCACCATGACCGACAACACCTTCACCCCCGGCAACGGCGGCAACGGCGGCAACGGCGGCAACGGTGGTGTCGGCGGCGCTGGCGGCCTGGGCGCGGTCGGCGGCATCGCCGGCTCCAGCGACGCCTTCTGCGCCGAGCCCGGCGGTCGTGGCGGCAACGGCGGCAACGGCGGCAGCGGTGGCGGCGGCGGTGGCGGCTGCGGCGGCATCGCCGTGGGCGTCTTCCTGAACAAAAACGGCAACGACGCCCTCAACGTCACCGTCTACCGCAACAACAACAGCTTTGTGGATGGCGGCGCGGGCGGCAACGGCGGCCTGGGCGGTGGCTCCACCGTCAACCCCGGCACCCCCGGCACTGACGGCAACACCGTGGACGTCCTCCAGCAGTAGACCACCCCGGGCGGCCCAAAACCACGGGCCGTCTCCCCCCTTCCCCATTCCATTTCAATGCACCACTGTCGCCCGGCAACCACACTGGGCGCGCTGTGCATGTGTGCGTTTTTAATGTGGTGGTGATTCAACATCCCTTCAAAAGACACATTGCCTCGATGTCCTCATGCGACACGGCCAACACGGCCTTGCTGAACCAAGGAGGACACCGTCCATGCCCAACCACAACACCACCGATGGCCGCCACCGACGCCTTTTTAAAACCCAACGCCCCTGCGCGCCTGTGCGCCTTGGCCTGCTCTTGCTTGCGCTGGCCGCGCTGGTGCCGCTGAGCACCGGCTGCCAGTCCGATCCCCCTGCCGCACAAGGCCTGACCCAGCAACGTTGCCAGCGCCAGGCCGACTGCAGCGTGGGCGAATTCTGCGCCGTGACCGCCTTTGGCACAGACTGCCTGCCCGCTCAGGAGCTGACCGCCGGGTGGCTGGGCGAACCCTGCCAGGAAGACCAGGAGTGTCCCGACGCGCTCATCTGCCAGGATCAACGGTGCGACTTTCGGGCCTGCCAAAGCCACAAAGACTGCCAGAACCCCACCGCGCTCTGTGACGATGGGCGCTGCAAAACACTGGCAGACCTTGAAGAACCCCAACGCGGCCTCTTGTGTGACGCACAGGCTCAAACCTGCTTTGGGACGCTGCTGTGCGACCCCACCACCTCCACCTGCCAGCGCCCGGAGTGCCGCACCGCCGCCCTCGACTGCCAACACCTCCAGGAAGTCATCGATGAATTTGGCCTCGGCGCTCGCCCCGCCTGCATCGACGGCTTTTGCGACCTGACCTCCGGCTCCCCGGCGGGCGGCTGACCACCCATGCGGCCAACACCTGACCAAGCCCCAGGCTCGGTCAGGTGGTCACACAGGAGACACCTCGCCATGACGCACACCACACACCCTTCTTGGTTTGCACGACAAACCCCGCAACGGCCCAGCCCCCCGGCACATACCCAGGAGTGCCTTTGCTGCGGGCATCCCATGGGCACCCCAGAGAACCATTACTGCAACCAATGCGGCGAACCCAACGCCCTCGGCCCCCTCTTTGCGACCACCAGCCCGCGCAGCCCCCTCCACGGGGTCACCATCGAGTCGCTCTGGGCCACTGGAGGCTCCAGCCTGGTCTACCAGGCAAGGCGCGGCGACCAGACGCTGGCCCTCAAGGTCCTCAAACGCGACCACCGCGATCAACCCGAGCTGCGCGCCCGGTTTCGCTTCGAAGAAGACGTCTACCGCCACGTCCAAATGCCCGGCACAGCCCACTTCCACGGCGCCGGAGAGCTTAGAGACGGCTCGCCGTTTCTGATGCTGGAGTTTGTCCACGGCCAAACACTGGCCGCCGCCATGGGCTGCCAGCGCCGATGCACGCTCCCTGTGGCCATCGAACTGAGCGTGCGCCTGTGCAGACTCCTGCATCGGCTCCACCTCCACGGCATCATCCACCGCGACGTCAAACCCTCCAACGTCATGCTCAGCGGCCCCCACGCAGAACACATGACCCTGCTCGACTTCGGCAGCGCCTGTCCTCGCCATGGCCTCACTCGCCTCACCCAAGAAGGCATGACCATCGGCACACCAGCCTACATGGCCCCCGAGCAGGCCATGGGAGAGCGCGTCGATGCCCGGGCCGACCTTTACGCTGTGGGCGTGATCCTCCATCTGGCGCTCAGCGGCACCCTGCCCTTTGAAGCACCCAGCGGCTTTGAACTGGCCTGCATGAAGGTCATGACCAACCCCCGATCGCTGCGGGAGCGCTTTGCGCACCTGCCGATCCCCCCCACGCTCGACGACACTTTGATGAGAATGTTGGCCCGACGCCCTGAAGACCGCTTTGACAGCGCGCTTGAAGCCGAGGTGGCTTTGCTGGCAAGCACAAAAAGCTGAACTTCTTTTCACAGCACATTATTCAAGGTAAAATTCTCCCTGTGTCCACCAATCCCCGCAGGCCAGAGCCCATGATGAAGACGCCATCAAACCCCTCTGGCTCGCCTGGTCGACACCACCCCAAAAGAGCAGATCGATGACGTGTCAGGCGGACGACATCATGAACCAGCAAGACCCTCCTGGTGGCGCACAAGCGCTCTTTGAGCTATGGCGGCACGGCGACGACGAGGCGCTGCGCGCGGCGGTGTCCCAATGGGCCGAAGGCCAGTTGCGCGCCGCGCTCCAGACACACGCCGCGGCCATTGTCACCGCCCAACGCCGTGTCCCAGACCTCCTTCTCTTGCTGATGAAGGCAGGCAAAGCAGGCCGCACGGCGTTGGTCCAACAAAGCGTGCAATACGCCATCGATGACCTGACCGGCCACTGCGCCGCCATGCGCCAACGCAACAGGGCCGCCGCACGCACCGCCAAAAACCTCGAAGACCTGCTCACCAACCACGGGCGCGAGCAGGTCGAGTTGGGGATCACCCACTGGCTGTGGACCCACGGAGACGAGCGCACCGCTGTGGCTGTGGCCTACCGTTGGATTCTGGAGCACTTTCAAGGGTGGATGCTGACCTGGGCACACCGCCACCCTCGCCAGGACATGGACGCCCCCGAGCAAGTTCAGGCGACGGCGGCCGAAGTGGCGCTGGCCAGCCTGGGGCGTCGCCCCAAACCAGGCACGGCGACACCAGCGGACAAGGGCGATCTGGAGGTGCCGTGGCGATTGTGGGCCTATCTCTACAAAGGGTGCCGCCAAAACCTGCGCTTCAGAGTCATCGACGAGCAGCGCCCAGCTTGCCCCACCGTCCTGGAGCTGGTCGCAGGCCCCAGCCCCCAAGAGCGCACGCTGGTGGCGCTGGCCAGCCTCCGGTTGACCTGTGCCAGACGGTGGACCAGAGCCCGAGCCCGAAAACTTGGCCGTTACGCCGCCGCAGAAGCTGCGCTGGAGCTTGACGCGGCCCTCTTTGGCCGCCCGCGCCCCGCCCCCTTTGATTTGGACACCCACCTGGAAACCCTGGCACACCAAACCACCAGCCGCGGCCGCGCGCAGACTCTGGTGACCATGGCCACGCATATCTGCGAACACCTGGGCCTGTGGGATGAAGACGGGCGCGTGGCGTACGCCGTGCGCAAACCGTGCAACCGAGCCATGGACGCGCTGGAGACCGCGCAGGGGCAGCCCTCAAGACAAGCCCAGGCGCTGGTCAACCTTCGCGCCGAGCTTTTGGGGTGCGGGCTGGAGCTTTCAGGCCCCACACAAGGCCCTTTTGGGCTCTTGCAAGGCGCGCTGGATGAGTTTGGGCTGGTTCAAACCCCAGCGCACCGCGCCGAGGCGCTGCTCCAACAACCCTCGTGCGCGTCTTACCTGCGCTGGCGCCTGGGTCTGGAGCGCCCACAAGACCACAACCGCTTTCGACAACTGCGGCGCAAGGCCGAGGCCAGATACCAACACAGCCAGGATGGCTGCTGGGACGAGCTCAAGACGCTTTTGGACAAGCTGGAGCGATCTGGGCCGTTGGTGGCTCGCCGCAGCTACACCACAACCCCCAACACCGCCGAGGGCACCCCATGAACGCCACCGTGCTGTGCCCGCGCTGCCCAAGGGGCCATCTCCAGCCCACGCAAGGATGTGTTTGCTGCATCGAGGACAAGGAAGGACAATGATGTCAGGACAACCCCACCCCGACCCCAAAGGCCTCAAATGCCATCAGGCGCTGCGCATGCTGGACGCCTACATCGAGGACCGGCTTGAAGATGCCCAGGCGATGGCGCTGGCTGCGCACCTGGAGCACTGCGCCTCCTGCTCGGCGGCGCTGCGCTGGAGCATGCCGGGGGCGGGCAAAGCCCCATCATGGCAGGACGCCTTTGCGGTGGCGGACCGACTCTTGGACCGGACGCAAGCGACACCGCTGACGGCCGTCGATGACCTGCATCGGCATCAACGCGCGCAGCACAAAGCGTTGGTGGGGATGATCCCTGCCTGGATCGCAGCCGACGGGAGTTTTGATCTTGCAGCGGCCGCCTCCAACACCTCGGATCACGTGCTGCACCTGCCACAGGGCAAAGTCCACCTGACCGCGCGGTTGGAACGCGACGATGGCGCAGACGGCGATGGGGTCTTGACGGTGCGTTGGCGCGCGGCGTTCAGGCCTGCGCAGGGGTGGACGCTCTCTTTCTTGAGCTTGGACAGCGGGGCGCTGCTCTTTGAGTTGTGGCGCCCTCAAGCGGCCATAGAACCCGTGACGCTGGCCGTGGAGGACCTCGGCTTTGATCCCATGGAAGTGCCCGTGCGGATCGTCCTTCACCCAGGCCGTCACCGACCCGTGGAGGACACTTGAAGAGCGTTTGGGGAGCGCCGGTCTTTTACCCACTGGCCCAGGACATCCACACGCGGCGCAGCGACGCCGGTGACTCAAGCACTGCCCGCGTGCGTGGTTACGACGCGGTGCACACCGAGCCTGCCGACGGCGCACGGGAGATCTCTGCGGTGCGCTTTGGGTTGGCGGCCGTGGCCGAGGTCTGGTCTGAGTTGACAGGTGACGCGCTGCCGCTGACAGGGCCGCTGTGGCGTCTCTCACACGCCACCTGTGACAACAGCGTGCCGCCCGAGCGTTGGAAGGGGTCATCGAGCCACCTGGCCATCATTTTGGCGCTGGCCAGACACCATACCGGTCTGCCCGGCGCGCGCAAGCTGGGTCTGGAGTGGATCTGGGCCACCGGCAGCGTGTCCCGACCAGAGACCCTTGAGCCCATCGACAACATCGCCCTCAAAGCGGCGGTTTTTGTCCAGGCGTGCCAGAAACACGCCATCCAAAGGGCCATCTTTCTGGCTCCGGCCGCCTGCCAGTTCAGCTTGAGGGACCCGACGCTCAAACAACAACTCTTTGAGCCCACGGCGCCGCCGCGCTCCATTGAGGGGCCCACCGTCGTCTGGGTTCGGCACCAGGATCTGCGGGCGCTTGTGGCGTGGTTGACCGACGGGCGGCTTCCAGGGCTTATCCCACGGCCCTGGGCCAGACTCCCAGCACCGGCACCACGGATTTTTGGACGCCAGGGGATGATGTCGGCGCTGGTCGAGGCGTTGGCCATGGCCCACCACAAGCCGGTTGGTGTGCTTGGCGCTGCGGGGATCGGAAAGACAACTCTGGCGCTTGGCGCCCTGCACCATCCCATCATCGAAGCCCGTTATGGGCAACGGCGGCTTTTTGTCCGCTGTGACGCATCCACCAGCGCCGAGGCTGTTCTGGCAGCCATCGCCGCCGCCATGAACCTCCCGTTGGGGCCGGATCTCAACGAAGAGGTCATGGAAGCGCTGCGCGGCCCCACAGGCAGCCCCACGCTTTTGGTGCTGGACAACGCCGAAGTGCCCTGGGAGGCCGACAACAGCGGTTTTGAAGCGCTCCTGGCCGGTCTGGCCCAGTTGCCGGGGCTGGCGTTGGGGGTGACGCTGCGTGGTTCGCGTCGCCCAGCAGGTGTGCGCTGGGGCGAGTCTTTTGAGGTCCACCCACTGTCCATGTCGGTGTCCCGCGATCTTTTTGTGGACATTGTTGGGGCGCGCCTGGGCGATGATCCTCAGTTGGAGGGGTTGATCGCGCAGATGGGGGGTTTGCCGTTGGCGATTGAGTTGATGGCCCACGCCACCGAAGGGCAAGCCGATTTGCATTGGACGGCGCTGCGCTGGAGGCACAGCGGCACGCAGGCTCTGAAGCGAGGTCGAGGCGACGATCGCCAGACCAGCTTTGATCGCTCGTTGGAGTGTTCGCTGCACAGTCCTCGGCTGGTCCCCGAGGCTCGGGCGCTGCTTTCAGAGTTGGCCACGCTGCCATGCGGGATTGATCGGCAGGACGTCGATGCGCTCTGGGGCGAAGGCGCGGCCGGGGCCATCGCCAACCTGTGCGGGCTGCGTCTGGCTTACGAAGATGGTCCCCGGATCCGCATGCTGGCCCCCATTCGACAGTACCTCACCCGCAATCACCCCTGCGCCGTTCAGCGCATGGACCGCCTGATGACCCACTACCTGCGTTTGGCCGATGTTTACGGCGAGCGTACAGGTATGAGCGGGGGGCGAGAGGCCGTGCGACGGTTGAGTGAAGAGCTTGGCAACATTGAGGCGATGATCGGCAGGGGTTTGACGCTGGCGCGGCACCGTCGCGCGGCCACCGCCGCAGCGCTCGGTTACGGTCAATTTGCCCGCTTTACGGGCATGGGCTCTCCAGTGGCCCTCCAAAACGCCCTGGACGCCGCTCAAAACCACGGCGACGCCATCTCGCAGGTCAACTGCCTCCAACGCCTCGGCGACATCGCCGCACGCCGCTCCGACTATGACACCGCCCAACAATGCTTTACCCAGGCCCACGGGCTGTGCGCGCAGCTCGGCCTGACCTGGGGGCGCGCCACCTGCCTCCAACGCCAGGGCGAGCTGGCTCTGGCGCGCTCTCAACACCCCCAGGCCGCCGAGCGCTTTGAACAAGCCCGCGCCCTCTTTGCCCAGATCAACGACCGCCAGGGCCAGGCCAACTGCACCAAAAGTCTCGGCGACATCGCCCTGGCCCGAGGCCAACTCCAGCTCGCCGAAGACCTCTTCACCGAGGCTCGTCCCGTCTTCACCCACTGCAACGACCACCTGGGCCAGGCAAACTGCACCAAAAACCTGGGGCGCATCGCCCTCCAACGCCAACAACACCTCCAGGCCACCGCCCTCTTTGAACACGCCCGCGCCACCTTCGAGCAAGTCGGCGACCTCCTGGGCCAAGCAAACTGCATCCACAGCCAAGGCATCGTGGCCATCAACACCGGCCACCCACAACACGCCCGCGAACTCTTCGAAGAAGCCAGACCCATGTTCGAGCAAGTCGGCGACCTCCTGGGCCAAGCAAACTGCATCCACAGCCAGGGCGACGCCGAACGCGCCGCCGGAGACCCCCATCTGGCCATCAAACACTACCAACGCGCCCTGACCCTCTACCAAAACATCCCCGCCCCCTGCGCCATGGGCGTCGCCCACGCCGCACTCGCTCGCCTCACCCAAGGCCAGGAACGCACCCAACACCTCGAAAGCGCCCGAGCACTCTGGCGCGCCCAAAACCGCCCCGACCTCCTCCAATGGCTCGACCACCCCGACCCAAACCTCCTTCACTCATAAAAACAGCTTTATTGAGCGAAGGCGGTCGATTTGGAACGGGTGACTTTGTTGTTGGGGTGGCGATTGATTCGAGCAGGCAGCTTCGCAGAATTGAACGTAATTGATCCCGCAGGTGACGTTGTTGAGTCACCGAGCCTGAACCACCACAGTCCCCACACCAAAACCCAGCCAATTCAAAAAAGAAAAGAGGAGAAGCCACGGGTTTGGGGCGAGCAATGATGGATGCAGGGGGCCTCAGGACGAGCGAAGCCATAGCAGCGCTATTGCGAGCGAGTTCTGTGGTTCCCTGCGCCATCAGGGCCGCCCCAAACAGGACACAATGGTGAGATGTCCCTAAGCCAAAGGCTGGAGGACAACGCCATGATGATTGCTACCCGGACATACACCGCAGCCCCTGACTTGCCACATGAGTCGTGGGGTCCAGATCTTGAGGCGCGCTTTGAGTGGCGCGGCATTGTGGGTTTGGGGGGTTTTGCCCAGATCCATCGGGTCATTGATCGGGCCAACGGTCAGTGGCGCGCGCTAAAACTCTTGCGGGCTGACATGTCACACAGCCGCGCCGCGCACCGCAGCTTCGCCACCGAGGTCCGCGCCTATGACCGACTGCGTTGGCCAGGACTGGCGACGCTCTACGACACCGGCATTTCCAAGCGCGGGCTGCCATGGATGGCATTGGAACTGCTTGAGGGGGCCACCTTGAGCCAACTCCTGCGCCGCCACCGACGCTTGACCTTTCTTCAAGCCACGGCCTTGATCGCCACGGCGGCGCGGGCCGTGTCTGCCATCCACGCGCAGGGGGTCTTTCACAGGGACTTGAACCCGTCCAACATCATGTTGCTGCGCCATCGCCGGGGGCCTGCGCGGGTGGTGATCCTCGACTTTGGGCTGGCTGTGCTGGATCGGGCAAGCCTGGGCAACAACACGCACCCCACGTCCATCTGCGGGACGCCCAGCTACATGGCCCCCGAGCAGATCCGCGGCATTGAAGTGGGGCCATCGTGCGACATCTACGCGCTGGGCGCCATGCTCTGTGCGCTGCTGACCGGTCACCCCCCCTTTGCAGCGTCCCACGACCTGGGTTTGATGCTCCAGCACGCCCTGGCCCCCTTTCCCAGGCACTTGAGCCGCCAGTTGCCGCCTGCACTCTTGCCCATCATCAAACGCGCCATGGCCAAAACCCCGCAGGAGCGTCACCCCAGCGCCTTTGCTCTGCGCCAATCGCTGATGCTTGCCCTTCAGAACGCGGTCGCGGGCAGGCGGCAGAGGACGGTTGGCGACATGAGGCGCGTAAAAGCGGCTTGACGTGGGAGTTTTGCGACCCATATTGGGGGAGATTCTGCCCTTTTGAGGGTGGGTAGACCACGATTTTGGCAGGTGTCCACAGACACCGGGAGCAGGAGACATGAAGACACTGATCTTCACAGCACATGGAGGGCTTTGCGCGGCAAACCGTGCGCGGTTTTATACCGCGCGTGGCGAAATGTCTGTGCGCAAAGACGCTTTGTGCGGCGAACACGCAGGCAACTGAACCAGGTTGCCGTGCGTCGTCTGGAGTTTGGGCGCCCTTTGGGCTTGAGCCAAGGGTCAAACACACTCCAGCGCCTGCATCTACCCACTGATCCATCAAGTCACCACCGGGTTTAATACAATTTGCCGCGTTCGGCCCCCTCAACAGGATGAAAGGGAGGGGACGGCGTACGCTCTGCGTCCGTTGAAACCGTCAAACGACGATTTTGGGGACGAGTTGGCACCCAATGGCGCGAGAAAGGCTCGCGTTGGTGTCCGTGAGCGGGGGTGACTTGCGATTGCGCGGCGGCATGGGCCGCTGTGCTGTGCAAGGAGCATGAATCATGTCCAAGCGACGTCGAGAAAAGAACTACTGGGCCAAGTTGAACGAGCGATACCCCACCGGAAAGGCAGCCCGAGAGCGCGCCAAGGCGCTGCGCCTCTACGAACACACCTCTCACGTGACCGTTGACCGCGTGGGGGATGAGTTTGTGGTGCAGTTTTCGGCCGCCCGGTGGTGGTTGGATGAGTTGAAGAAGGCTCGGATCAAGCTTTGAGCTTGTGAAGCGCAATAAAACGCCATCCTTTGGCTCAGTTTGAGGGGCGGCGGCGCTAAAAAAGGAGGGTTGAGACCTGCGTGGGGCGCTTTGAGGCGCTTTGGGCGGGGTTCAGCGCTCCTTTTTTTGTGTTTGGCCTGCAGGGCGGCGCGTGAGGACGTAGATGTCGCGCAGATGGTAGGTCTCGCGCAGCCAGAGGCCGGGGCCTGTGAGGCCGTCGTCGGGTTCCAGGACAAAGGCCAGCAGGTAGAGGCGCGTGGCTTCGGCCAGATCAGCGCTCTCCACGGCCTGGGCCTCGGCGATGAGACGCTCGCGGTGCTCGCGCATGCGTTCCAGGGCCATGTTCGCCAGCGTTCTGGCCACGAGGGTGTCGGTGTGTTGAACAAGCGAGGCGTCGCTGCTGGGGAAGTTGAGGCGATCCTGGGGGATGTTGAAGCGGACAAAGGCGTCGTGGGACTTGTCGGAGGTGGCCGCGGCCTCGGTGGTCTTGAAGGGCCTGGCTTTGGCGCCGTCGGCCTCGGAGATGGTGCCCTCCAGGGTGATGGTGCAGGTCCGGGTCCAGTGCTTCACCTCGTAGTTGAAGGTGCTGTAGACGTCCTCTTCGGTGAAGGGTTGTTCGCGGTTGATGCGATCTCGGATGTTGAGGGACTCCTGGCGGGCGCGGCGCATGCGCTTGCGGGCATCAAAGAGTTCGCGGCGACGGTTTTGCACATCGTTGCGGCGCGAGCTGATGCTGCTGCTATTGTTCTCGATGGCGCGCTCAAGCTCGTCTTCGGCGCGTTCCAGACGCTCAAGGGCGTCGTCGCTGCGTTGTTCAAGGTTGAGCAGGTCGCGCTCGGCGTCCAGAAGATCGTCCTGGAGGCGCTCCCAGGCGGGGTTGGGGATCTGACGAGTGCCCGAGATATAGCGGTGGCTGGCCACGTCGGAGCGAGAGGTTTGCTTGCAGACGCCCTTGCTGATCTTGGCGGTGATGGTGACACCGGGATCGCGGGGTTTGTCGACGATGCGGATGTAGCGCCTGCCTCGGGCGAGGTGACCGTTGAAGCGCTCACGGACATCGGCGGCACGTACGGCATCGGCGGTCAAGCCCAGGCGCACGGCGTAGGCCTGGTCAGAGACAATGGCGCGGCGCAGGCGCTCACGGCTGGCGACGTCGTCCTTGGTGTTGCTCAGCGCCGAGGCCATGGCCATGCGCACAAACGCTGGGGCGGTGTGTCCGGCCTCTTCGTCGCTGGCGGCTTGACCGCGCAGCCGGTCGGCCCAGGAGAGTTCGGCTTGTTTGACGGTGTCGTTGAGGGCCCGCTCAATCTCGGGGCGTTGTTCGATGAGCATCTCCAGCAGCGCCAGACCGTCGAGGTGGGCGCCAGAGCTGATCAACTCGGTGGCCTCGGCGATGATGCGCGAGGTGATGGCCTCGTAGAGTTGCCAGACGCGCGGCTCATCGGGGGCAAATTGACCGGCGGCGTCGGCCTGTTCGAAGGCACCTTCGTAGTCTCGGGCGTCCAGTGAGCGGGCGGCGCCGTCAAGCAAGCGCGTGGCGATCTGGGTCTTGGCCTGCACCATGCCCGCGATGGCGTCCTCTCCGTCGGGGTCGAGGCGGTTGGCCTTGCGGTACTCTTCCAGCGCGCGCTCCCATTGGCCTTGTTGGGCCCAGAGGTCGGCGCGATCGACGGCGTTTTGGTAGGCGCAGCCGGTCAGCGCCAGTGAGGCGCAGAGCAGACCGACGAGGATCGCGGTGCGCAGTGCTGGTGTCTGCCGGTGGGATCTGGTAGTGGTGTTCGCCAACGCTCGCGCGGTATGGCGCGCCTGGGCCGGGTCTGGCCCTGGGGTTCCAGCACACTCTGGAGCGGTGTCTATCATCGGAGACTCCTTACATGAGCAAGACCGTCAGAAAAGCAGTCATCCCCGTTGCGGGGCTTGGCACGCGGCTGTTGCCCGCGACCAAAGTTGTTCCCAAAGAGTTGTTGCCCATCGTCGATACCCCAGCCATCCAGGTGGTGATCGAGGAGGTTCTGGCAAGTGGTCTTCAGGAGGTAATCCTGGTCACTGGCCGTGGCAAGGGCGCCATCGAGGATCACTTTGACCACAGCTACGAGCTGGAAGACATCTTGACGCGACGCGCCAAGACCGACCAGCTCAACAGCGTCCGGCGCATCTCCAAGCTGGTGCGCGCGGTGAGCATCCGGCAGAAGCAGCCGCTGGGCCTTGGCCACGCGGTGCTCTGCGCCAAAGAAGCCGTCGGCGACGAACCCTTTGTGGTCATCCTGCCTGATGACATCATCGCTGCCAAGGTCCCGTGCACCCGTCAGCTCATCGACGTCTACCACAAGTACAACGCGGGCGTGGTGTCGCTGCTGCCTGTGCCCGAAGAGCACGTCAGCCGGTACGGCATCGTGCACGGCGAGCACTGGGCCCCCAGACTGCACCGCATCCGGACGCTGGTTGAAAAACCCAAGCGCGAGGAAGCCCCAAGCAACCTTGCCATCATCGGCCGCTACGTGCTGCCCCCCAAAGTCTTCACCTACCTGGAGGAGACGCCCCGGGGCGCCGACGGCGAGATTCAGTTGACCGACGCTCTGCAGCGCCTGGCGCGTGAGCGGGCCTTGATCGGTTATGAGTACATCGGCGAGCGCCATGACATTGGCGACAAGCTGGGTTTCCTCAAATGCAACATCCGACACGCGCTCCAGCGCGAGGACATCGGCCCGGAGCTGCGCCAGTACCTGCGCGAGCTGGTTTCGGCCGAACAAGAATCCCAGTCCTGAGCCTGACAGTCCTGGCCTTTTGCTGGGGGTCGCCCATCAGCGCGGCGCCTGGCGCGGGCCGGATTTTGAAGGAACATCGGTCATTTATGTCCGCCGCCCGGCGGATCGAGGCCCGCGTGCGCGTTCAGCGCGGCGATGGAAAGCCCAGCCCGCTTCTTGTGGGGGCTCACCGGGCGCTTCGTCAGAGCGTGCGCGTCCAAAAGGGCCTGGACGACAAAGCCCCCGTCGAGTTGACCCCCGAGCACCCGCCTGGGGACGAGGGGACGCTCTCCATTGAGCGCGACAAGCGGTTTGTATTGGACATGCAGGCCGAAGCCCAGACCGACCTTGACCTGCCCATCAAAGAATTGCGCCTGAAAAAGCACAGCTCTGAGGCCCGAATTCTGGCGTTGGCGCTGGCGACAATCCGCGTGGACCGACACGCGCGCAAGATGGACGTGCGCCTGGAGCGCGAAGTCCTGACCATGGACCGGATCGATGGCCGGTTGGTGTGGGCGCTGGGCGGCGAGTCGATGGCGCTGTGGGTGGATCGGGAGACGTATCGCCCTGCTCGGCTCTATGTGGGGCCGGGGGTCTTGGACGACGACGCCTGGACGGTCAAGATGACGTACCACGATGACAAGCCGGGGCGCGGGTGGTTTCCGCACCGGATGGTGGTGTCAAAGAACGAAGAGGTGGTGATGATCGTGCACGCGCTGGAGGTGACGCTGCACAAGCGCTAATACCAAAACCGCGGGTCTGGGCCTGCAAGGCCCAGCGGGGGTTTGGGGGCAGGCCCCCATCTCCAACCTCTCAAGCCGCTGCGGCGCTCATAAAGGCGCCCAAAAGCGGGGGCATGAGGGGGCGGCAGCCCCCATTCAAGACGCCATCAGCGCTCACCAGCGCGCGAATCGCCCCTGCGCGCCTCTATCTTCTTACAAACCGCCTCGCGCTCCCCCTTCCTAAAGGCCCGCGTGCACCCATGCGCCCAACGCACAGCGTCCACAAAGAGCTGGCGCGCTTCGCGGCTCGACAAAATCTCGCCGTGGGTGGCGTTCTCCCAGTTTCCACCGTGGTGAAAGCCCACCACGCGCCCCAACCCCCACTGCCTGACGGCGATCGCGTCGTTGTCATGCTGATCTTTGGCCAGCACCACCACGGGATCGGTCTCAAAGACGTGCGCTTTGCCGATGTTGGAGCTGCCACGCATCTTAAAGACCGGCGGCACCTCCCAGGTCACGGGGTGCAGCGCCTCGGTGTCCTTGTTGCGGGTGATGATGATGTCGCCCGCGTACCCCGACGTGCGGTCAAAGAGGATGATGTCGCGCATGGCCAGCATCTGGCCGACGCCCATCTGGTAGGAGTTCCACTCGTGGTGGATGTATCCGCCACCGTTTTTGACAAAGTTGACCAAGGCGCGCTGCCCGGCCACCGGCATCTCCGTGCGCCAGGTGGTGCCGTTGAGGTGCACGACCACGTCGATGCCCTTCAAACTGGGGTTTTGCCCATCCCAACCCGACTCGTTGGCGTCGCTGTAAACGACCTCAAGCCCGGCCTGGGCCATGGCTTCTTCAAGGGCCTCGGTCAATGGGCCCTTGATGTCCCACAAGAGCAGGACTTTGGGGCCAGCAGAGGCGGGCAGCGTCATCAAAAGCACAGTGATGGCGGTCAAAAAGGCAGCGGCGAGTGGGTTGAGCATCGGGGGCCTCCTGTGGTTCACAGGGTTCAAACGCCCCACCCCCGAATTGGTTTCACATCATTTTTACCAAGCCCTGCGACTGCTGAACTTACACTCAACCTCATACGTGCTGAAGCAAGGCCCGATCCCGCTTCTGGCATCCACCGAGATGGCAAATTGATAGGGAGGCAACGCCCCGTTGGTGTTGCTCAAGGACTCCAGATAGACCTCATCGTTGCTCAGGTTGGCGCTTCGATCCCCAATCACAGGACGGCCCTGCACTCCAATCAAAGAAACCCGGATTCGGGCCTCCATGTTCACCGACGGCATGTTCCGCAGGCGGCAGAGCAAGAACCTTGAAAAGCCAGGGATCCCTTCGGCGACGTAGGTGTCGGTGTCGCTTGCGTTGTGAAAGTTGGCGCTGGAGGAGAAATACTGGAGGGACGTGACGGTGTCGAATTCGGGGCCTGAGTTGGGCAGACCTTCAAAAAACGTGTTGTTTGGCTCGTGGTCGTCGGGGTCGGGCCACTGACCGTCCTCGTCGGTCTCCCCATCGCAATCGTTGTCCTGGTCGTCACAGATTTCATCGACGCTGAAGGGGGCAAAGTCTGCCTCGCAAATCAGGTCCTCCCCAGCGCAGGCAAACGTGCCCTCGCGGCACATGCCCACGTTCGTGTCGATGGTGCACGGGTCGTTCAGCTCATCAAACCCCTCATCGATCCTGCCATCACAATCGTTGTCGATGTCGTCCCCACACATTTCTACGCCCGGAGCCAGAGGACCCACGTTGCAGATGGTGTCTTGAGCGTTGTCTGGGTTGCAGATGGTGGTGCCGGTGTTTTGACAAGCGCCTCGTCCCACAGTGCACTCAACCCCCAGCGCGAAGCCTTCATCCACAACATCGTCACAGTCATTGTCCCCACCATCACAGACCTCGGGATCACTGTCGGGTTCAGGACCATCGCTGCAACGCAGACCCTGCTGATCTTCGGTGCAAACCAGCGCCCCACCCAGACACTGATCCACGTCGTCAGGGCTGTCGCACGCCGTGCCCTTTTCGGGTTCCCACAACTCGTCAATCGCTCCGTCGCAGTTGTCGTCCTTGTCGTTGCAAGACTCTTGAGCGTCGGGGTTGGCGTTTCGATCATCGTCGTCGCAGTCGCCCAGTTCTTGAACAACAAATTCACCGTCAGGAGCACAAAGGCACTGGGGATTGCCCTGACCAAACCCGTCACCGTCACCGTCCACATAAAAATTCTGACAGCCGTCGTTTCCAGAACCCTCGTCGACGTCCCCATCACAATCGTCATCAAGGCCGTTGCACGCTTCAAGCGCGTTGTGATTGATGTTGCGGTTCAGAGGCGCGCAATCGCTGTCGTCGGGGTCATTGTCCCCGTCGTCGTCTGCATCACAAGCGTCGCCCTGGCCGTCCTCGTCCGTGTCGGTCTGGTCTTCGTTGGCGATCAACGGGCAGTTGTCTTCATCATCACCAATAGAATCCCCGTCGTTATCAGCGCCACAGGCGTCGCCCTGCCCATCTCCGTCTGTGTCGGTTTGATCTTCGTTGGAGGCCAACGGACAGTTGTCCTCATCGTCTTCGATGCCGTCGTTGTCATCATCGGTGTCGCATGCATCGCCCTGGCCATCGCCGTCGTTGTCTTCCTGGTCGGCGTTGGCCACATCGGGGCAAGAATCTTCCAAGTCAGGCACACCGTCCTGATCCCGATCCTCAGCGGTGTCGGTCAAACACCGTCCGCCTTCACAAATTTGACCGATGCCACACTCGCGATCGCGCTCGCACTCCGGTTCAAAACAGTCGCCGGTGCTGACCTCGCACAAAAGTCCAGACGAACAATCCTCATCGCTGGCGCACGGGCAGTCGTCTCCTTCGCAAGACCTCCCCTCTACACACCGATTGTTTTGGCAAATCTGGTCCTGGCCACAATCCGAATTGAGCGTGCAATCCACAGACAGCTCGCCATCACCCTTATCTTCATCAGCGCCACACCCGCTCAGAGCCGCCAGACAACAAACCAAAAGAACACACGAGAATCGAAAGAAAGCCACAGAGACCCCCACAAATGACCACAAAGCGCTCAAACATCTCCCAGAGCGTTTGTGAGTGCAGAACCGGGCACACACCAAAGGGACCACGCAAATGCCAAACCCATACAGTAAAACACTTGCAAATTCAAACAACCAAGTGAACCGCGAAGCAACAAGGTCAAAAAAGACACACACACCGCAAGAGCACTCGCAGCGACCGCGTTTTATGGGTCAACTCCAACAGTGCTTGCTGAGCCCACATGCAGATGGCCCACAAGAGGCGAAAGCCTGCGCCAACATCACCGAAGGGATCATAATCAGGCGTCGTGGGTTTCGTTTTGCACCAAAAGCCTTACTTTTGGCTCGCCAACGCCAAAACGATGTGAACGCGTGAGCCTCACCATGCCAAACCGATTGCCCTGGATCATCGCCGCTTGCGCCGCCTTTGTGCTGATTGTCGGCGCAGCCAGCAACCTCAAGAGTGCGCCCATGGCGCCCGCAGCGCCCAAAAGCTCGGTGAAGCTGGAGTTGAGCGTCCAAAAGACCACGCTCACGGTCGGCGACGAGTTGAAGATCAAGCTCCATGCCCGCAACACCGGCGCCAAGGCCGTTCATCTGGTCAGACCGCTCGATGGCTCCTGGGATGACATGCGCCAGCCCAAATACAGCCTTGAGTACCTCGACAACCAGGGCCAACCCATCGCATCACCGCTGGGCTTCCCCGATCCTGGGCGCTGCGGGCTGACCAATGCCCTCAAACCCGCCGCAGACATCCTCAAAGTGGGCGCTGGAGCCCAGATTCTGCTCTCCAACCAGGGCAGCTTCATGCCCTACACCAAGGTTTTGCCCGAAGCGCTGCCTGGCAAACACAAGGTCCGCGTGCGCTATAAGATCAAGGGGATCGCCGGGGCCGATGACATGGAGTTGGTCTCCAACGCCGTCACCCTGACCATACGCGGCGGTGACGCCAAACTGTGGCAATGCCGCAGCGACCAACTCGCGGCGCTCCAAACCAACCATTACGCGGATCTCTCACCGGGCCACATCGCCCCGGTAAACCCCAATGACCTCTCTGAAGGCTATGTGTCACTGGGCAGCCTCTACGAGCACCGAGAACAGAATCAGAAAACGATGGCCAGCGGAAAGCTCCTGGCCCAGCGCCTGGATGCAAAGGGCAAGGCGCTTGGGGCGGCCGTTGTGGTCGCTGACAACCCCAGCAACTCGGTTGGCCACATCACCGCAGTGCACGTCCCCGGCGGTCTGGTCATCGCACACTCCCCCGGCGCTGTTGGGGGCCGCGAGGTCCGCACGGTCTTTCTTGAGATCAACGGCACAGCATTAACCCCCCGCAGCGCCAAGCTCATCTCCGCCGCCCCGGGCAACCCCTACGTGCTGGCCATGGCTCGCCACAACAACACTCTGGGGCTCATCTACGAAGGCCCCGAATCCAAGGGTGGCCCCTGGCTCTATCGCGCGCTGGACCTGCGCGGCAATCCGATCTCCAGCCCCAAGCCGCTCTTCAACAAGGCCTTTGGCTCCCCCTTGCTGGTCCCCACACCCAGCGGGTTTATGGCCTCCTGGCAGACCGCCCACAACGAGCGCATGTTTCAACCGCTGCGCGCCGATGGCGCAGCCACCCAGCCCTCCATCACCATCACAGGCGACGCGGCAGGCACCCAGGCCTTTGACATCCAAGGACAGAGCCTGCACCTGGCCTACGTGGACAGCGGCGTCGATCACCAAGTCGCAGGAGACACCATGGGCTTTTACCGCCAGAGCATGACGCTGGGCGGCCACCGGGGGGCGGTCATCGCCATCAGCCCCACCGATCGAAACACGCCCCACAGGGGCGACGCCGCCTGGATGGACGACGGCACCATGGGCAGCATCTTCTACCACCGCTCCAAGGGCCTCTTCTTTGTCCCCACCAAGGGCAAAGCAAGGCGTCTGTCCTAGACCATCGCGGGCACCGCCCGAATCTGGGCTTACGGGGAACACTTTACGGTCGCCTGGAACGATCCGCGCGACGACAAGAGCCCATCGTGTGTGGAATTGGAGCAGTGCACCAGCGAAGTCTACGCGATGGTGGTCGATGCCAAGGGCAAAACGGTGCTGCCCGCCACGCGAACCACCTGGAAGGCCAGCCCCAAGCCCTTCGAACCACGCCACGATGACTGGGCCCGCTTCTGCAAACCCTGATCACCCCACCCAACGCTTTAAAAAGGCTTGCGCGCATCCAAGATCAACGACACAAACCCCAGCTTGCCGCCCTTGTTTCGGTGATCCGACAAGAGTGAGCGGTAGATCGGGCCGTCATCGGGTGACCACTGGTGGTAATGGAAGCGACCGCTGGCGTCGCAGTGCTCCAACAAGTCCACCTCAAAGCCTGCGCTCTGAAAGACATCCGCCAACAACACATGGTCATAGACGATCTTATGGTCCGCAGCGGGGTGATCTGCAGGCCCAGGACCGCCGATTTGCACCATCTGCTGGTAGGCTGGGTCTGGAAAGTTGGCGTCGGGGACCGCGCAGCGCAGATGACCGCCGGGTTTAAGCACTTCAAAGCAATGTCGGGCCGCCCGGCGCCCCTCTTGCTCGGTCAAATGCTCCCAAACATGCTCGCACAGGAACGCATCCACCCTTCGATCGGGAAAATGACGGGTCCAACCGCGCGGATCGAGCAGGTCCAGGTCTTCTTGCTGCGTGGCGATCCAGCCGTCGTAGCGCTGCTCCCCGGCCCCGATGATGATCCGCAGCGGCCCTTTGGCGTCAAAGCGCATGCTTTCCCCTACAACATGCTTTGAGGATCGACGTCCACGGCCACTTTGACCCCACCAAAGCGTGCTCGAGGGTCAAAAAAGCCAACTTCTCGCAGCAACGCCCCCAAAACCGCCCTCAGCGGCGCTCTGGAGGTGCCTTTGATGAGCATCTGCCAGCGAGTTTTGCCCCTCAAACGGGCCAAGGGCGCCTGCGCCGGACCCAAAATCGTGACCGATTCTCGCCATTGCTCGTTGTCGGCCACCAACCGCTTGCCTGCCATGGCGTATTCGCGCGCGGCGTTGATGACCGAGCGCTCGTTGAGGCCCTCAAAAAGCACCGCCGCCAGGTGCGCAAAGGGCGGGTAGCTCAAATCCTTGCGGGCGTGAAGCTCGTGGGTGACAAATTCGCTGAAACTGTGCTCCAACGCCGCCTCCAGCGAGTAGTGCCAGGGCGTGTAGGTCTGGATGTAGACCGTCCCTGGCTTCTCGCCGCGCCCCGCGCGCCCCGCCACCTGGGTCAAAAGCTGGAACGTGCGCTCGCCGGAGCGAAAATCGGGGAAATTGAGCCCGTGATCGGCCATGATCACGCCAACCAGGGTCACGTTGTGGAAGTCGTGGCCCTTGGTGACCATCTGCGTGCCGAGCAAAATGTCCAGCTTGTGGTCCCGGAAGCTCTGGATCAGCCCCAAAAGGCGCGAGCCGTGCCCCGTGTCTCGATCCAAACGCCCGATCCGCGCCTCGGGGAAGAGCTTTTGCAGGATCCCTTCGAGGCGCTCGGTCCCTGTGCCGATGTGTCCAATGTCATCGGAGCCACATTTGACGCACTTGTTGGGCTCGGGGATGGAGTAATCGCAGTAGTGGCACCGCAGACGGCGCGCCTTGCGGTGCAGAGTGAGGCTGACCGAGCAGTTGGGGCAGCGCCAGGGGTGGCCACAGTCGCGGCACATCACAAAGGGCGAAAACCCACGGCGGTTCAAAAAGAGGATCACCTGCTGTTTGGCCGCCAGCGTCTGCTCGACGGCGGCGATCAGATCCGGCGAGAGGTTCTCGGCGACCTCGGGCGAGACGTTGACGGGGGGGCCTGCGCCGGGCTCTCGGCGCATGTCGATGATCTGCACGTCGGGCAAGGCGCGCTCACCGACGCGGCTGGCCATGGGCAGATAACCGATCCGGCCGCGCCGCGCGTTGAAGTAGGTCTCCACCGATGGGGTGGCCGAACCCAACAACACAATCCCGTTGGACTCGCGCCCCCGAAACTGAGCCACGTCGCGGGCGTTGTAACGACACCCGGTCTCCTGCTTGAAGCTGTTGTCGTGCTCCTCATCGACGATGATGATCCCCAGGTCCGGCATGGGCGCAAAGATCGCCGAGCGGGCCCCGATGGCGATGCGCACCTCTCCCCGGTAGATCCGCCGCCAGGCGGCAAAGCGCTGTCCTGGCGTCAGACCACTGTGCAAGACCGCGATGCCGTCGCCAAAGTGGCTGCGGAAGACCGAGACAAACTGCGGCGTGAGGCTGATCTCGGGCAGAAGGATGATGGCCCCCATGCCCTGGGCCAGAACCTCTTTGATGATGCGGACGTAGACCTCGGTCTTGCCGCTGCCGGTCACCCCGTGGAGCAAATAGGTCTGAAAGGCGCGCTCATCGAGCTTGGCCCGCAGCTCGCCCAGGACGCGGGCCTGATCGGGGGTGGGCTCATGCTTGGCAGGCTCGACCACGGGCGCGTTGGAGAACGGGTCGCGGTATACCTCGCGCTCCTCAACGGCCACGATCCCACGGCGCAACAACGCCTTGATCGACGGCCCCACCACCCCAAAGAGGTGCTTCAAGTCCGCCTCTCTCATCCACTCGCCGTTGCCCAACTCCTGCAACTGGATGATGATGTCTTCCTGCTTCTGCCCCAGACGCTCGTCGGTGAAGGGATCGCGGCGCAGCTGTACCCAGCGCTCGTACTTGATGGACGCGCCGCCCTTGCCCGCCACGTAGTGACTGGTCAACCAACCGGCCTGCTCACACTGGGCGATGGCGATGTAGGTCAGCTTTTTAAGACGCTTGCGCAACTCCTGGGCCGCCACCGGCTCGGGGGCCAGGACCAACTTGCCCAACAGCGCCCGGTGCATCGGATCGACCACCACCTGGGCTGAGAGCGCCTTGCGCCCCACGGGCGTGATCTCAAGCTGCCTCGACCCCGTCACCCGCAACGCCGCAGGCAGGGCCATTTTGAGGACCTCGCCGGGTGGCGCACAATAGTAGCTGGCCATCCACTGCAACATCCGCAGCATGCCAGCGTCCAGGATGGGCTCGGCGTCGAGCACGTCCCCCATCGTCAAGATCTTGTCCAACAAACCGGGGTCTTTGGGCGGACCGGTGCGGCGCAGCACGACCGCCACCGTGGCGCGGCCGCGAAACGGCACCAAGACCCTCACCCCCGGCACCGCCAACTCCAGCAAGGCCTCTGGGATGCGGTAGGTGAAGGTCTGGTAGAGCGGCACATCGACGGCCACCTCCACAAACTCCAACAACGCCCCTGGAGACTGCGGATCCTGGCGCCGCGCCGTTACCGACGAGTCACTCTGCAGCAGAGAGATCTGTTTGGGCTTGTCCAACGCTTCGTCTGTCCTCATCAAACCGGGCGGTCCGTGCAATCTTCGTCCTCCAGCACAGGCCACACCCTCTGGCACCCCTTAAACTGCCAGAGACATGCACAAATGTCCAGACCTTCAACGGCTGCACATTGCCTTGCACCAGTGCAAGAGGTAGGTTCTGTCTCCCATCTGCGCGCAGGGTGTCCAGAGACTTGTGTGTTCTGGCCGACCTTTCGCCCCGATCAAGGAGTTGACCATGTTTTCGCCTTCCATGCTCGATCCGGCCATCATGAGCTTTTTCAAGCAGGCCGGTGAAGCCTTCAAGCAAACGGTTGAAGCCGAGGCCGCCGGTCGCATGGCCAAAGCCCTGGAGAAGCGCTGCGGCAGCACGCTGCCGCCCGACATCAACCACCCGGCCTTCCCCAACCGCTGCCTGCTCTACATGGCCAAGGCCTACGCCATGGCCCACATCGACGGTCAGGTGACCTGGGGCGGCGTCAAAGCCATCGCCGAGCAGAGCAGCATCTGGCCGCCGCCCGCCGATGTCAAAGCGCAGGGCGCCCTCTTCCAGGCCTTTATGCTGGGCTTCCTCTACGGCAGCGAGCTGCCGCTCAAACGCCAACAAACCATCGAAGGGCTCATTCCCATGGGCGCGCGCGTGGCTTCAGATCCTGAAAGTCTGGCCCGTAGCCTGGGCATCAAACCCGAGCAGATGGCTGAAATGGCCCAGATGGCCCAGAGCGCAGGGGGCATCGGCAACCTGATGAACTTCCTGGGCAACAAGAAAAGCTGAACCACTGCGCTGACGGCCACCAAAGCGGCGCCATCGGCGCAGAAAAGCGCCCTTTTGCTCAAAAAAGCAGATTCAGCGCTGCTTTTCGAGCAACTCGCGCAGATGCAGGCCGGTCCAACTGCCGGGACAAGCGGCGACCTGCGCCGGGGTCCCCTCAATGACCACCTGCCCGCCCCCGTCGCCGCCGTCAGGGCCAAGATCGATGATGTGATCGGCCTGGGCGATGAAGTCGGTGTTGTGCTCGACCACAATGACCGTGTGGCCCTCTTCGATGGTCCGGCGCATGGCGCCGAGCAAAACCTCAATGTCCTTAAGGTGCAGGCCGATGGTGGGCTCATCAAAGATGAAGAGCATGCCGGCGCTTTTGCCCGCCTTTTGACCCAGGAAGCTGGCCAACAAGAGGCGCTGCGCCTCTCCCCCAGAGAGGGTTGAGGTGGTCTGACCGAGCCTCAAGTACCCCAAACCCACATCGAGCAACGCCTGGAGTCGGTTGGTGACGGCGCGCGAGCTGGCAAAGAACTTGTGGGCCTCGCGCACGGTCATGCGCAGCACGTCGTTGATGTTCTTGCCGCGCTGGCGAACATCCAAAACGTGCTTCATAAAGCGCTTGCCGTCGCACTCATCGCAGACGATCTCGATGTCGGCCATAAAGTGCATCTCGATCACCAGCCGACCGGTGCCCTCACACTTCTCACAACGCCCTCCGGGGCGGTTGAAGCTGAAGGAGCCGGGGCCCAGGCCGTGCTCTTTGGCGTCGGGCAGGCCGCCAAAGATCTTTCGGATGGCGTCCCAGGCCTTGGAGTAGCTGGCGATGGTGCTGCGGCTTGAGCGACCCAGGCCGCCCTGGCGCATCATGACCACGTCGCGCAGATCATCAAACCCTTCGAGCGCCTTGATGTAGGGCTCCTCAACACCGCTGTGGCCCTTCATGCGGCGCCAGGCGTCAAAGAGACACTTGTGCACCAGGCTGGTCTTGCCCGAGCCCGACACCCCCGTCACACAGGTCAGCCTGTGGAGCGGAAAGCGCACGTTGATGCCCTGGAGGTTGTTTTGCGCCGCCCCCAACACGGCCACGTAGGGATCACGCTGGGGATCAAAGGCCAACGCGCCAAGCAAAGAGCGCTGCCCTGGGGTCCTGTCCTCCAAGCTGCGTCCCGTGGGCGTGTCGAGCCCCATCAAGCCCTTGGTCGGGCCCTGATAGAGGAGCTTGCCGCCGTGCTCTCCGCCCAACGGGCCCAACTCAACAGCCCAATCCGCGCCCTTGATCATGTCCGGGTCGTGTTCGACGACCACGACCGTGTTGCCGATGTCGCGCAGCCGCTGGAGGACCTCCAACAAGCGCAGCGTATCGCGGGCGTGGAGCCCTGCGGTGGGTTCGTCGAGCACATAGAGCGTGTCGGTCAACGTCCGCCCCAGCGATGACGTCAACTGGATCCGCTGCACCTCCCCCCCGGAGAGGGTCCGCGACTGGCGGCTGAGGTGAAGGTAACCCAGGCCCACGTGATCGAGGTAGGAGAGGCGAGCCTTGACCTCTTCGAGCAAGGGCTCGACGCGCTCGGCTTCGGCCTCGGTCAGTTGGAGGTCGTCGAAGGCCACGCGCGCCTCTCGGATGCGCATGCCGTAGAAGTCGGCGATGGTGTGGCCAGCGACGGTGACGCACATGGCCTCGGGGCTAAAGCGCTGGCCGTCACAGACGTGGCACGTGGTGTAACCCCGGAAGCGGGCAAGGAGGATGCGGTTCTGAGGTTTGTGGCGCTTCTCTTTGAGGCGATCAAAGAAGCCCATGACGCCTTTAAAGCGGCCTTTGCCGTGGAGGATGAAGTCTTTGTCCTCAGGGCGCAGCTGGCCAAAGGGCACGTCGGTGGGGACGCTGGCGTCGCGGGCATACTTGAGCAGCTTGCTGCGGTAGGAGCGCCGGGAGTCGGTCTCAAAGACCACCACGGCGCCCTGCTCCAGGCTCAAATCCGGGTTTGGGATGACCTTTCGGGGATCGGTGGCCGAGGTCTTGCCAAACCCGGAGCACTCGGGGCAGGCGCCGATGGGTGAGTTGAAGGAGAAGAGCGCGGGCTGCGGGGGGATGAAGATCTTGTCGCAGCTGTTGCAGGCAAAGGCCGTCTTGAAAATCCGCTCGGTGGGCTCGGCGCCTTTTTCCGTGACATCGAGCACGCGCAGGCGTCCACCGCCAAGGGCAAAGGTGTTTTCGATGGCCTCCTGGAGGCGGCTGCGGCCATCGGGGCCGGTTTTGACGCGGTCGATGACGACAGGGAAAGACTTAAGCTCCAGAAGCCGCTCGACGTCGACGTCGGCGATGTTGACCGCCTTGCCGTCGAGGTAGATCCGCTGGTGCCCTTCGGCGGCCAGATCTTCGAGGACCTTTTGAGGGGTCTGAACAGAGAGGACGTGGACGTCGGCGATGAAGATCAGGCGGCGGCCGTCCTGCTGGGCCAGCACTTTGAGCACCGATGTGGGAGTGTCGCGTTGGACGATCTCGCCGCAGCCCGGACAGCGGGTGACGCCGATGTGGGTGTAGATGAGCTGGATGTGATCGGAGAGCTCGGTCAGGGTAGAGACCGTGGAGCGGGCATGGGTGATGCTGTTTTTCTGGCGCAGGGCGACCGCAGGCAAGATGTTGTGGACGCGCGTCAACGGGGGTTTCTCCATGCGCTGGAGAAACTGGCGAGCGTAGGTCGACAGCGACTCGACAAAGCGGCGTTGTCCTTCAGCGTAGAGGGTATCAAAGGCCAGCGACGACTTGCCCGAGCCCGACACCCCCGAGATCACCGTCAGCGCTCGGTGGGGGATGCGCACGTCGATCTTTTTGAGGTTGTGGGTCTCGACCCCGTCCATTTCAATCAGCGGATGGGACGCGGCCGGGGCGCTGGGCTGTGGATGTGTGGGATCTTGTTGGGAGTCTTGCACGTTGTTGGCTCGATGGTTGGGTTCGGGTGGGCACCGACAAGGCCTGCGCGATGGCAGGCGAGCTTGCTTGAAGGGCTCTGGACACCCCAAAGGGGGGTAATTCTGTGCGGTCCTGCACAAATCGTGCGTGAGCATACGTCCAGGGGCGGCATCTGACAAGGTCGCCTATCGGAGTCTCTACTCAAACGATCGGATGTCTGGTAAGAACCAGACCCTGTCGGACTGCGACACGGCAAAGGTGATGAGAACATAGACCGTGTGGACAAGCTGCAGACACGTCCCAATCAAGAGAGAGGCCACCGATGGCTCCCAGCCACAAACCCGATGACACACCACAGGCACCTGGTTCGGTCCCAGGCGCACATATGCGTTCGCGACCGCTCTTGAGGCTTTTTGCGGTCCTGGCGGTGGAGCTGATCGGCTTTGGGATGGTGATCCCTGTGCTGCCGTATCTGTGCGCCGATTATGGCGGTGATGCGTTGATGCTGGGGTTGCTCTTTGGGGTGCAGTTCCTGGGTCAGTTTGTGATGGCGCCGGTGTGGGGCGCGCTCTCGGATCGCTTTGGCCGCCGCCGGATCATGATCGCCACGCTCCTTGCGGCGGCGGTGGCGTCGTTGTTGACGGCGTTGGTGGCAGCGCTGCCGGTGCTGATCCCGCAAGGCATGATCCGCCCGGGCCTCTGGGTCGGGGACGTGGTGATGCCGGCGCTCTTTTTGGTCCGCCTGTTGGCGGGCGTGGCGGCGGGCAACGTGTCGACAGCCTCGGCCTACGTGGCGGACGTGACGGACGCCAAGACGCGCTCCAAGGGCATGGCGGTCATCGGGATCTCCTTTGCAGTGGGCTTTACGATCGGTCCTGGGGTCGGCGGGATCCTCTCGGGGGATTACGGCGTCGGGGTGCCATTCTTTGCGGCGGTGCTTATCTCGGCGCTCAACGCTTTGATGGCGGTGGTCTTGCTTGACGAGCCGCTGGCGGATCGGGCGGTGCGCCAGGAGGCCCGCGGGGAGCAGCGCTCTCGCTACGACATGCGCAATGTCCTGGGCGTGCTCAAGGATCAGCAGACGCGCACGATTTGTGCGGTGAACTTGATGTACACGGTGGCGATCACCTTTCTGGAGGCGCCCTTCACCTATTATATGAAGGACGTCTTTGAAGCGGGTCCTCGCCAGGTCGGTTACATCATGGCGGGTCTGGGGATCGTGGTGGCGCTCTTTCAGGGCGGCGCGGTGGGACGGATCTCTGCGCGCGTGGGCGATCGGAAAATGACGATGGGGGGCCTGGTGATCCTGGCGATCGGGTTGTTGTTGGCGCCGCTGTGGGCCAATTTGACGTGGTTGCTGGTGGTGTTGCTGGGGGCGAGCATCGGGCGCGCGTTTGCGCAGCCGGGGTTGTTGTCTCTGGCGAGCCGATCGGGAAAGGCGGAGGAGACCGGCAAGCGCCTGGGGGTGTACCAGTCTGCGGCGAGCCTGGGCAGGATCGTGGGTCCGGCCATTGGTGGTGCGGTGTATGCGTTTGTGGGTGTGGGCGCGCCGTTTGTATTGGCGTGCGCATTGCTGTTGGCGGCGGTGGTGTACTGGTCCAGGCGGCCTGCCCCGGCCAAGGCCGCCGCTCCGGCCCAGGGTTGAAGGCGTCCGTTGGAGGCGCCACGCACGAGACGCCCAAAGGGAGCGTTGGGCGCAGCGGGCTGCGGCGCCCAGCGTTCGGGAGTGTTTGATGAGCGCGGGGGCCTGGCGAGGCCCTGAGAGCCGTTGACAGGGCTGCTTAAAAAAGACCCGTTAAGTGGACCTATGAAGTCCACAATAGAGGGGGTGCGCAGCGCCCCAAACGGGCCCGGACACCCCCAACAAATTCGGTTGACAACCGTATTCCTCTGTGTAAGAACGTGGGCGCTTTTGGTGACCCCGTTGACGCCGGGTCATGCTCCAGTCGAGTTCGATTTGAAGCCGGTCTTGTTGCATCACGCTTTCCCCCTAAAAGGTGTTGTTTGGACCGATCACAAATGCGGGCATTTTCGATGAAGCTGCGGTGGTGGACACCAGCGGTTGGAGAAGAATCGGACGTCGTTTTGGGGCCAACGGAGCACGATGGAAAGGACCCGTCGGTGGTGCTGACGCTCTTGTTCGTTGTTCACATTGATGTGAACAACGCAACCACGCTTGACCCTGTGCATCAAACAGGGTAGGGACTCGGGTGTTTTGGGCAGTTCACGCAGAGGTGAACTGCAACTTAGCGCGGCAAGAGCGAACTGAAGCATAGGTCAGGCGCACATTGAATTGACCGCGGGTTTTGGGCCTTGGGTGCCGTGAGAGACATGAACCACACGATCCTGCGCAACTTCCTCTCGATTGCAGTTCTGGGTGTGATGATTTTTGTGGCGGCCGCGTGTACGCAGCCGCGCAAGGATTACCAGCCAGACCAGCCGATCCCCTTTAGCCACTATATTCATGCCGGTCAGCACGAAATTTCGTGTCAGTACTGCCATACGGCGCCCGCGATGGGCCGTCACTCGACGGTGCCAAGCGGCGACATTTGCATGAATTGTCACTCGATGGTGGCGCCCAACAGCCCGCACATCAAGCTTCTTAAAGAGAAGTATGAGAAGGGTGAGCGGATTGAATGGGTGAAGGTGCACGATCTGCCTGATTTTGCCTACTTCAACCACCAGCCCCACATTGCGTACTTCACGCAAAACGTCGAGGGCAACGACAAGCCGGGTCAGATCCAGGGCGTTTGCGCCAACTGCCACGGTGAAGTCAATGCCATGAAGGTGGTCTCGACCAAGAACGAGTTCAACATGGGTTGGTGCGTCAACTGCCACCGTCAGTACGGCGCCCCGCTGAACTGCACGACCTGCCACCGCTGAGAGCGGATCGGGGATAAACCGGTTCTGTTTCTCATGTTTTGATTATTGAAAAGCGTGTGGATGGGAACCTTGATGCCTGAGGGTTTCGAATGAGCCAGCAGAAGCAAGACAAATTCCAGATGCCAGCATGGACTGAGCAGCTGGATGGTCTGATGGAAGGGGGTGAGGACCTGGAGCAAGGCCGTGTGACGGTCCAGTTCCGCGATGGTTCCGAGCCCCTGTCGGTGTCGCGCCGTGATTTCCTGCGAGTGGCGGGTGCGGCGGCGGCAGCCACGGGTTTGAGCGCGTGCCGCGTTGAGCCCGATTACATTGCCCCGTACGTGGATCGCCCCGAGGAGATCTACCACGGTGTGCCCAACACCTACTCGAGCATTTGCAAAGCTTGCCCCGCCCAGTGCGGCATCGAGCTGACGGTGCGCGAGGGTCGCGTCAGCAAGCTCGAAGGTGATGAGAATCACCCGCTGAGCAAAGGCGCGCTCTGCTCCCGCGGTCAGGCCTCGACCCTGGACGCCTACAGCGCCGATCGCCTCAAAGGCCCGCGCAAAGGCGGCGCCGGAGGCGGCAAAGTGGAAGCGCTCGGCGGCTCGCCGTCGCGTCCCGGCACCGAGACGACCTGGGAAGAGCTCGACAAGGCGGTCATTGGCGCCATGGGCGGCAAGGTCCGTCTGTTGACCGGGACGATGAATGGTCCCGGCCAGAAGGCGCTGCTTAAAGACTTCATCTCGGGCCTCAAAGACGGCAAGCACGTCACCTGGGAGCCCCTGGCCAACACGGCCGCGGCCGCCGCGCACAAATCGGCTTACGGAGAGGCGTTTGCGCCCTTCTACCGCTTTGACCGCGCCAGCGCCATCGTGTCGTTTGGCTCCGAGTTCCTCGACGCCGAAGCCCACTCGACCATCTACACCCGTCAGTTTGCCGACACACGCGATCCCGACAAGGGCGACGCGATGAGCCACCTGACGGTCTTCGAAGGTCGCATGACCCTGACCGGCGGCGCGGCCGACACCCGTCACCGCGTGCGCACCTCCGACCTGCTCTATGTGGCGTTGGCGGTGGCCCACGAGTTGATCGTCGCTGGCGGCGTGGGCGGCCCTCTGGCCTCCGACCCGAGCGTCAAGGCAACCCTGGCGGGCTACGCGGCCGACAAGACCGCTGCGGGCCTGGGTCTTGACCCCAAAGCCATCAAGGACGCTGCGGCGCAGCTCAAAGCGGCCGGCAAGAAGGGCCTGGCGGTGGCCACCCGCGCCACGGTCGGTGCCGAGACGGCTCGCCTTGAGGCAGTCGTGGCGCTGATCAACGAAGCGCTTGGCGCCGTGGGCACCACGGTTGAGCACACCCGGGTCTTTGCCGAGACCGCGCCCTTCTCCGAAGTGGACGCCCTCATCAAAGAGTTGGCCGGCGGCACCGTCGATCTGCTCATCATCTCGGGCCTCAACCCTGTCTACGACATGCCCGCCAGCGTCAAGTTTGCCGACGCCATGGGCAAGGCCAAGACGGTGGTGGTCATCGACAGCTTCGCCACCGAGACGGCCGCGGCGGCCACCTGGATGGCGGCGCGCACCCACTTCCTCGAAAGTTGGGGCGACGCTGAAGGGCTCACCGGTCAGTACTCGATCCAGCAGCCCGGCATGACCTCGGTCTTCCCCTCCGTGCGCAGCACCGAGGACTGCCTGATCACCTGGGCCGCTGGCGCGGGCAACAAAGCCTTCGCCGGTGCGGTCGCGGCCAACGCGGGCTTCAAAGACAAGCTCCGTCGCCCCGCCCCCGGTCCCTGGTACCAGTACCTCAAAGCGCACTGGACTGGCCCCATCCTCAAAGCCACCGGCTCTCCGGTCGGCGCCGAGGCCTTCTGGGAAGCGGTCGTTCGCAAAGACGTCTACACCATGCCGGGCAGCGCCCGTCAGGTGCGTCGCTTCAACACCGCCGCCCTCAAAGCCATCGCCGGTCCTCGCCCCGACAAGCCTGCGGGCAAGATCGAGGTCGAGCTCTACGCCAAGAACACCATGGGCGATGGCCGTCAGGCTTCCAACGGCTTGCTGCTCGAAGTGCCCGACACCATCTCCAAGGTCAGCTGGGACAACTACGCTTGCGTCTCCCCGGCTCGCTTCAAGGCGATGAACCTGACGGCGCTGGGTGACCTGGTCAAAGTGACCGTCAACGGCACCACGCTCGACGTGCCGGCGATGATGATCCCCGGCATGCACGACGACGTCGTGGCGGTGGCCATCGGTTACGGTCACACCCACGCGGGCATCGTCGGCTCCGGCATCGGCGTCAACGTCTTCCCAATGGCGGGCGCCAGCGCCCAGGGCCCTGTCTACACCGGCCTTGAGGCCACCGTGGACAAAGGCGCGGGCAACCATGAGCTGGGCATGCCTCGCGGCGCCGAGCACGTGCTCGACAACCACACTCGTCACATTGTGCCCACCGCCACCCTGGCCGAATACAAGAAGAGCAAGGGCGCCGGTGTTCACAACGACAACCACCCGCAGTTCTGGGGCGACCACAAGTACCCCAAACTGAAGTGGTCCATGACCATCGACCTGTCTCGCTGCACCGGCTGTGCCGCCTGCGTGACGGCCTGTGCGGTGGAGAACAACACCCCGGTGGTGGGCAAGCAGGGCGTGCTTGAGGGCCGCCTGATGCAGTGGATGCGGCTTGACCGCTACTACGCGCTGCCGACCAAAGAGAACGGCGACTACACCCAGGAGCTCCTGGATGAGACGCCGATGATCAAAGCCGCCGAATACCTCGAGAACCCGCAGTTCCTGCTCGAGCCCATGCTCTGCCAGCACTGCGACAACGCCCCGTGCGAGACGGTCTGCCCGGTTGCGGCCACCGTGCACAGCGATGACGGCCTCAACGAGCAGGTCTACAACCGCTGCGTCGGCACCCGCTACTGCGCCAACAACTGCCCGTACAAGATGCGTCGGTTCAACTGGTACAACTACACCACTGACCGCAGCGAAGACTTCGTCGCCGACGTCTTCCCCGAGGTCAAAGAGTTGGCCAACCTGAACGCCAAGTGGCCCTCGGCGCTTCGCTTCAACCCCGAAGTGACCGTCCGTGCCCGGGGTGTGATGGAGAAGTGCACCTTCTGCGTGCAGCGCCTGCGCCGCTCGACGGTGGTCGCCCGCAAGCTGGGCATCGCCAACATCGAAGAGCCGCAGACGGCTTGTCAGCAGACCTGCCCGGCGGAAGCGATCGTCTTTGGCAACGTCAGCGACGAGAAGAGCCCGGTCCACAAGACCTTCAACAGTGAGCGGGCCATGTCGGTCCTGAGCCACGTCGGTACCAAGCCCGCTGTGCGTTACCTGACCCGGGTGCGCCGCAGCAAGCAAGACAACGCCTGAGGAGCGTAGAGGATGTCAACGGAACAACTGACAGGATACTCCATCTACCACGACGGCGAGGGGCCACTGGGGGGCAAACGCGCCGATCGTGAGACTCTCGTCACCGGAGGCAGGCTCTACGGAGATGTGGATGACGACGTCATCCGCCACGTGGAGCAGTTCCCCACCAAGCTTTGGTGGGGCGCGTTTCTGCTCTCTGCGACCATCGCCGGCCTCTTCATCACTTCGGTGGGGACGCTCTTTGCCACAGGTCTGGGCACCCAGGCCATCAACAGCCCCGTCGGATGGGGCGTGGACATCATCAACTTCGTCTTCTGGGTCGGCATCGGTCACGCCGGTACGCTGATCTCGGCGATTTTGTACCTCTTCCGTCAAAAGTGGCGCACGGCAGTGAACCGCTCGGCAGAGGCGATGACGATCTTTGCCGTCATGACGGCAGGTACATTCCCGCTGATTCACGTCGGCCGCCCCTACTTTGCCTACTGGCTGCTGCCCATCCCCAACGGTCGTGGACCGCTGTGGATGAACTTCAACAGCCCGCTGGCCTGGGACGTCTTTGCGATTTCGACCTACGCGACGATCTCGATCGTGTTCTGGTACGTGGGCCTCGTGCCCGACCTGGCCACGGTGCGTGACCGCGCCAAGAACAAGTGGCGCAAGCGCCTCTACGGCGCCCTGAGCCTGGGTTGGACCGGTTCCAACCGCGCCTGGCAGCACTACGAGTCGGCCTACCTGATGCTGGCCGGTCTGGCCACCCCGCTGGTCTTCTCCGTGCACACCATCGTGTCGTTCGACTTCGCCACGTCCATCCTGCCGGGTTGGCACGCGACGATCTTCCCGCCTTACTTCGTCATCGGGGCGATCTTCTCGGGCTTCGGCATGGTCGTGACGCTGATGGTCATCATGCGGGCGGTCTTCAAGCTGGAGAACTACATCACGATCAACACCCTTGAGTCGATGAACAAGATCATCATGCTGACCGGCATGTTGGTCGGCTTCGCCTACTCCACGGAGTTCTTCATGGCGTGGTACTCGGGCAACGAGTTCGAAGGCTTTGTCTTCAAGAACCGCGCGTTTGGTCCCTACTGGTGGTCCTACGCCATCATGTTTGGCTGCAACGCCTTCGTGCCGCAGATCTTCTGGATTAAAAGCATGCGCCGCAACGTGACGGTGATGTTCATCGTCAGCCTCCTGGTCAACGTCGGGATGTGGTTCGAGCGCTACGTGATCATTGTGACCTCGCTTCACCGCGACTTCCTGCCTGGCTCCTGGGGTATGTACAACTTCAAGCCCATGGACTGGGCCATCACGATCGGAAGCTTTGGCTTCTTCATGACGGCATTCCTGCTCTTCTGCCGGGCTCTGCCGACGATCGCTGGCTTTGAGGTCAAGGTGTGGATGGACCCGGACGTCGCTTCCGGCAAGACCTACGAGGGTGGAGGCGGACATGGCCACTGAAGAAACCAAAGAAGAGACGACCGAGCAGGCCGACAAGGCCCAGGACGCGGTCGAAACAAAAGATGAGCAGCACGGCCACCAGGAGGTCATTTTCACTCCTGTGGACGGCAAAGCCGACGGCATGGCGGCCTTCTTCCAGCACCCCGGAGAGATCCTGGATGCGGCCGAGAAGGCCCGCGATAAGAAGTTCAAGAAGTGGGACGTGTATACGCCCTTCCCGATCCACGGCATGGATGACGCCATGGGCATCGGTCGCAGTTGGCTGCCCTGGGTGACCTTTGGCGCGGCGCTGACCGGCATGACCACGGCGCTGACCATTCAGACCGGGACGATGACCTTCGACTGGCCGATCATCATCGGCGGCAAGCCCTTCTTCCCCTGGCCGAGCTTCATGCCGGTGACCTTCGAGCTGTCGGTCCTCTTTGCCGGCATCACGACGTCCCTGGTGATGTTCTGGGCCGCGGGGCTGCCCTCGCTCAAGCCCAAGGTCATTGACCCGCGCTTGACCCGCGACCGCTTTGCGGTGTGGATCTCCGCCGATGACCCCAACTACGACCCGGTCAAGACCCGAGAATTCCTCGAAGGGCTCCACCCCATCGAGGTTCGCGAAGTGAGGTTCGACTCATGAGGACAAGCACGCCCCGCGCCGCTTGGATGGGTGTCATCACCATGGCCCTGGTCCTCATCGTGACGGGTTGTTACGAGGAACGGGCCTACATGGAGATTGGCATCCCTGCCAACGGCAACGACAACTACGCCGAGCTCAACCCGTTTGGCGACATGATGGATCAACCTGCGCTCAAGGCGCAGGAAGAAGAGATGCTGACGCCGGCCTACGGGATCATCCCCGACAACCTGCGTCTCTACCCCGCGGATGTGGCGGCCAACAAGGACCTGGCGACCAAGCTCGCCAACCCCTTGCCCATCACCAAGGCCAACCTGATGCGCGGTCAGGATCTCTACATGACGTACTGCATGCCTTGTCACGGGGACAAAGGCCTGGGCAACGGGACCATCATCCCGAAGTTCCAGAAGCCCCCGTCACTGGCGTCC
>CAKZKQ010000140.1 GCA_937123825.1 uncultured Pseudomonadota bacterium | reverse complement strand
TGTGAGGCTCTCGGGCGGTCCAGCCTCGTTTCACACCTGCGCCGTCATGGCCGACGGCACCCAGCGCTGCTGGGGCAACGACGACTTTGGGCAACTCGGCGACAACCAGCGGCTCCTGGTCCAGAGCTTGCCTGCGCGCACCGCGGCCAACCTGGACGAGTTCAACATCTCAGGGCTGGGCACCGGGCCAGGGATGACGTGCGTGATCGCCGGACCTGATCGCGAAGTCTTTTGCGCTGGCGCGGGGGAGTCGAACCAATTTGGCAGCTATCGCCTGGCCAGCTCGCAGTTCATCCAGATTGCGAACGTGAGCAGAGCCATCGCCCTGTCTTCGGGCAACGGCCACACATGCGCGTTGACCGGCACCGTCACGCGGCCTGAAGCATTGCGGTGCTGGGGCAACGACGACTTTGGACAGCTTGGCGACACCGACCCGGGCAACATGCCCCGCACCATCCTTGGCGGTGACCCTGACTTGCCCCAACCAGATGACATGGCCGTGGGCTTGGAGCACACCTGCGCGCTGATGACCTCCGGCGACATCTTCTGCTGGGGCGGCAACGCCCAGGGGCAACTGGGGCGCCTCCCCAACATCGAGCAGGAACAGGAGTGCATCACACCGCCCTGCTTGCGCATGCCCGTGAGGGTCAACGGCATCCCCGAAGGCAGCCCCGTCCAAATCTCCAGCCGAGGACGCCACACCTGCGCCCTGCAAGCCGGTCAGGTGTGGTGCTGGGGCGACAACAGCTCAGAGCAATGCGGCGCCGAGTTGGTCCAGGACGGCCCCAACGTCGTTGGCCCCACACTCGTGCGCAACCCCGACGGCAATGGGCCGCTGCAGAACATCGACAAGCTCGCCGTGGGCGAAAACCACTCCTGCGCGGTCAACACCGACGGCGAAGCCTTTTGCTGGGGGGCCAACTACCTGGGACAACTCGGCGCGGGCTTTCTTGACGCCAACATGCCCTCCACGGCGCTGCCCTTCCCCGTCATGAACCAGTGGGAGCGCGTCGTCGACATCGCCGCCGGAAGCAGCCACACCTGCGTCCTGGCCGAGCTTGATGGCGGCGACCACAATGTCTTTTGTTGGGGCGACAATGGCCGCAGCCAACTGGGCCTTGGCGACGGCGTGGGCGATGACTTTGTCTTTGCGCCGTTGGGGCTCGACGCGTCGTTGACCCAGGATGTCACCAACGCCGACCTCTCTGGCATGCAACTGTCTGCCGCCCTGAATCACACCTGTCTGTTGGACCACAACCAACAGGTGCTGTGCTGGGGCGACAACGGGTTTGGGCAACTGGGCCTGGGCGATGCGCTGCGCCAGCCGATGATGGTCGAGGTTGAAGGGCTCGCAAACGTGCGGCAAGCCACCGCCGGCACCTCCCACACCTGCGCCGTCCAAAACGACAACACCTTGCTGTGCTGGGGCAAGGACGAGCAGGGCCAGACCGGCGTCGGCGCGACCGCCATCGCACCCCAGGCACCACCCTGGGGCGAAGACACCATCCGCGTCGCCGCAGGACAAAACCACACCTGCACACTGAGCGGCGCCGGTCAGGTCTTTTGCTGGGGCGACAACACCCGTCGCCAAACCGGCTCAGCATCAAACAACACCCAACGACTGCCCAACCTCGTCCTCATTGACGCCATCGAAATCCACGCAGGCACCAACTTCAACTGTGCGGTGCTGGGCACCCCCGAGGAGAGCACCATCCACTGCTGGGGAGACAACTCGTTGGGCCAGCTTGGCCGTGGTCAGGGCTGCACTCAAAACACACCTTGCGAACCCCAGGCCGAGCCCGCACCAGTCGAGGCCTTCCGGGGCGGCGCCTACCGAGGCCTGTCGCTGGGCCAAGACCACGCCTGCGCCCTCAGCAGCACCTTTGACGTCAGGTGCTGGGGAGACAACTCGTTGGGACAGCGCGGCCTGCCGGATCAAGAATCCCCCTTTGAGTCCAACATTGTCCTTGGCCCCAACGGACAAGACCTGCCGCCGATGGCTGCGGTCGTGGCCGCCGCCACCCACACCTGCGCCCTGGACGTCGATGGGCACGTGTGGTGTTGGGGCAACAACGACGAGGGGCAGCTCCATCAGGCCTTTGGCAACACGCAGACCTGTGGCAGCTCAAGCTGCAACCCCACCCCAGAGCAAATCCCGCTCCTTGAAAACATCGTGACCCTCAGCGCAGGTTACAACCACACGTGCGCCCTCGACGCTTTTGGACATGTCTTCTGTTGGGGCTCCAACTTCTTTGGGCAGCTGGCCGTGGGCGACACCGACCCGATCGACCCAAACCGTCCCATCGCGCCGGCCCAGTGACGGCTCACCGCCCCACCGCCATCCACAAGCGCTGGACTTGACCTTCTGGAGCAAGAGCCTCACGATGAAGGGGTGGGGCCGTTGTTGAAGGATCTGGGCCTGTGTCCACAGAAGAGTCAGAACAAGGCCGCCACCGCAGCAAGAGAGGTCAAAGTCGTCCTCCACTGGCACCGGTGGCCGCCCTTGCAGTCCTCATAGGGCTGCCTCCCCTATTGATTGGAACCGTGCACACGCCATCGATGATGGTGAGCGCAGTGGTGTGTCTGGGGATTACCGCTCTGGGATTGCAACGGGTACGGGCGCGCGGCGAGCAGGTGCCCATCTCGTCGGTGGCGCTGGCCGCGCTCTTGTTGGGGTTGATGGCCGCCGTGCAGATGGTGCCCTTGCCCCACGGCTTGCTCCAAGTGCTCAGCCCCCACATGGCCCAGGGCCGCGCGGCGCTGGTCAGCGCAGGGCTCCCCGACATGCCCACCTCGGGCGCCATCTCAGCCAATCCATCGGCCAGCGCGCTGGCATCGTTTCGCTGGCTCTTGCTGGGCGTCACCGCCATGGGCCTGGCAGGTTTGCTGCGCGCCCAGCGCCGCCACCGCCACCGCCTGGTCCATCTGGCCGCCAAGCCGTTGGCCGTCGTGGGGGTCATTCAGGTCATTGTGGGCCTCTTGCAGACCTTTGTGGCGCCGCAAGGCACCTTTTTGGGGATCATTGAGACCACGCGCGCAGACAACGCCCTGGTCGCAGGCACCTTCGTCAACAGCAACCACGGCGCAGCGCTGATGGCCATGGCCGCGCTGGCGGCCTGCGGGTTGGCGGTGGAGCGCAAAGCCGCTCGGCGCGCAGCCTGGGCCGCCGCCGCCGTCATCTGCGCCACCGGCGTTCTGCTCAGCGCCTCGCGCGGGGCCATCGCCGCCATGGTCCTGGCCGCGGTGGCTTTTGGAGTCCACACCGGCATCCGCGCCGTTTGGACCGGCTCCTCACGGCGCGAACCCGGCATGGGCACCCGCGCGCTGCCCTGGGCCGCGGTCACGCTTTTGCCCGTGGGACTGACGCTGGGCATCATCAGTCAGTCCACGTTGACCGAGCGCTTTGCCTGGGAGCTTCAACCCCACGCCTCGCTCGAGGACATCACCGCCGAGACCAAGATCCACGTCATCCAAACGGCCGCTGGCATGATCGGAGACTTTCCGCTGGCAGGGATCGGCGCCGACGCCTTCGCCTCTGTTGCCCCGGCCTGGCTGGGCGACACTGTCACGGCGCGCTTCAGCTTTGTGGAGTCTGATCCCGTCGAGTTGCTGCTGGCCTTTGGTCTGCCCGTCGGAGGCTTGGCCATCGTCCTGGCGCTGCTGGCGTGGTGGAGGATCGCCGCCCCCAGCCAGGCCAACCCCGACGAAGACCCCAAAAAACGCCACCGGGACACGCTCGGTCCCACCGCGCTTGGGTTGGTCTACGCGCTGGGCGCCTTTGCCATCAGCGCCTCGGTCTCTTTCAACGTGGAAATCCTGGGGCTGGCCATTCCCGCGCTCGTGCTCGCAGAGGTCTTGCTGGCCACGCGGCGTCGCACCGGTTTGGTGTCGCTGCCTCCCATCGGCGCCGCGATCCTTGGCGTTGTCCTGGCCGCCGTGGCTTTTGGACTGTTGTGGACCCACACCCACCTGGGCGTCCCCACCCAGTCCCTCTCCCAGGCCATGGCGCACCGCGATGCGGTCGCATCCGAGCAGCTCATCGAAGCGCTCGATCAAACCCCCCTCGACGGCCACGCGGTCGGCATGGCGTCGATGCTCATGTCTCGCGACCCCAAGCAGGACGCGCAGACGGCAGCGCTGGCCAAGCGCGCCATCGAGTTGTCCACGGTCACGCCGTTTGCCCCCCTGGCTCAGGCCCGCGTGGCCGCCCGCAACGGCCAACATCAGCGCGCCGCCGAGGCCTACCAGCACGCCTTGCTCAGGCTGCGCCCCATTCCCAACTCCATCGTCCAGGAGTTGCTGGCCAGCCTGCCCGAAGCCAAATGGCGCGCCCAGGCCATCCCAGGGCGCCGCGACGCCATCCGCACTGTCATGCTTGAGTTGCTGCGCGACAAGCGCCACATCGCCGCCATGGACCTGGCCACCGAGCTGCAAACGCTCCACCCCAAGGTCTTGATGACGCACGTCTTTGCCGTCAAAGCGGCGCTGGCCGCCAAACAGCCACTCTTGGCCGAGATGTACGCCGGCCACATGATCGACGCCTTCAAGAACGACCCCAGCAGCCACCTGCTGATGGCCGAATCGCTGGTGGCCGCAGACCGCCGACTGGAGGCCGCCAAAGCGCTCTCCAACGGCATCAAGCGCTTGCCGCAAGACCCCACCCTGCGCCTCAAACGCGCCGAACTGATCCTGCACCTGCCATTGGACGCCCCAATTGCGCAGCGCGACAACCTGATCAAAGAAGACCTGGAGCACCTGCGCGTCTCATCGCTCCATTCCCCGGCGTCCAGAGCCCATTTCTTCTACCTCTCCGGGCTCCACTGGAAACAACTTGGCCGCCCAGAGCGGGCCAAGGTTGATTTTGCACGCGCCGTTGAGCTGCGCCCCAAGCAACCCGGCTACCAAAAGGCCCTCAAAGACATCTCCTCCCCCTGATTCTCGCCCGCCACACACGACACCGGCCTCTGACGCCTCTCAACGAGGCACCAGAGCGATGGGATGTTGTGTGCGTTGTGCTTGGGAGTGGCAGGGAGAGGCGCCGCGTGGGCGCCAGCGGATCACTTGGTGGAGATCAGGAGCGTGGAGTCGAGCTCGGTTTCGCCGGTGAGGATGTCGAGGTGCTCCTCGTCGCCAAAGAGGTGATAGCGGGCAAAGATCATGGAGTAGGCGTTGACCAGGAAAAAGGCCTGCTCGGGCTCAATGAACTCGTCCCCGCAGCCGTCGCCGTCACCGATGCCCAGGTCACAGCCATTGGAGAAGGTGAAGTGGCCGCCGGTCTGAAAGTCCACGCGGATGTCGTCGGCGCCGTCGAGGTTGTTCCAGATCGGGTCGCCGTCCTGGGCGGGGGGGAGCGTCACATCAAGCAGCGCGGTGATGAGCAGCACGGGGATGTCGATGTCGGCCAGGCCAGGACCAAAGATGCCGCCACCAAAAGGCGCCTGGGGAATGGCCGCCTTGATGCGCTCATCGGCAAAACCGTTGGTGTAGACGGCCTGGATCTCTTCTTGTGTAAAGTAGTCGCAGAAGAAATTGTCGAGGAGTCCGGCCTCACAGGCGCCGTTGATGGCCTCAAGGTCATACCCGGAGCCCGAGGCCGCCAGCGTAGTGTAGCCGCCCAGGCTGTGGCCACTAAGGATCTTGTTGTCCGAGATCAAGCCGCCCAGGGGGTGCTCCGCGCCCAGCCCTTCGATGTGATCGATGACGGCGCTGATGTCTTCGGGGCGCTGCTGGAAGATGCCAATCTCGAGCCCATCGCGGAAGGTGTTGCCGGTGTGATCCATGGAGACCACGATCCAGCCATGGGAGGCAAAGAACTCGGTCATGAAGGCGCTCTGCTCGGCGAAGCTGCTGTTGCCGTGGCTGAAGATCAGCACGGGCGCGGCTTCGTCGATGGCGACCGAGGCGTCCTCAAAGACACCGGGGCGAGGCAGCAGACCGCCGTAAACGGCGTCTTCGCCCTCTTTGTCCAGCGTGGGGTACCAGTAGACCAGGCGCAGGGTGCGCTCTGAGCCGTCGGCCGGCGAGGTGTAGGTGGTGGAATCTACGCTGTAGCCGATGCCGTAGAAGCCCTCTTCCAGTGGGGACCACGGCATGGGCGGCAACTCATCGGAGTTGTCATTATTGGCATCGTTGTTGTCGTCATTGTTGTCGTCATTGTTGGTGTCGTTGTTGCCGTCATTATTGGCATCATTGTTGGCATCGTTGTTGTTGGTGTCGTTGTTGACCTCATTGTTGCCGTCACCGACATCGGCGCCGTTGTCCGAGTCATCGCCACAAGCGCCAAGGGCCAACACCAACGCCAGCGCACACCAGAACATCACACGATCTCTGCTCAAAACCATCACAAACAACCCTCATGCGTGCTGCCCGACCCCTTGAAAAGGTTTGCTCCACAGCACATTCAAGCCAATTTTCAGCCCAACAACGATCGACCCAAAGCCGATCCAAAGTTTGTCCATCACCCCTGATGCCAGGGTCACAAGGCCGGATGCGCCAGCGCGGCAATCCAGCCTTGAGCAACACGCGAGCCCTCGACATCGACCTTGCTGGCTCAATTGCCCAAGATGACAGGCCAATGTATGCACGCAAGGCTACTGGCACGATGGCCATGAATCAACCCAAATGTCAGGATCCACTCCGACGTGGTGGGGCTTGGTTGCGCGTGGGGACAAATAAAACTATAATCCGCGACCGCGTTTGCTTGTGCACACGTACACAGAGATGTTCGGGCTGGTCGAGAAGGAAACGAACAAAGAGATGCAGACCGTTTCAAAGCGCTCAAAACAACATACATCCAGTCATCCGCACAGAGCAGATGCTCGTCTCCAGACCGCTCACCGTCATGGCCACAGGGCCCCGGTGATGGTGCGGTGCTGACTGTGATTGAATCGAGGGTTTGAAGCCACTTCGGAGCGCGAGCCGAGGCGGCCTTTTGGAACGTCATATCAAATTGGTCAATTCCCAGATGTTTTTGGAGGAAGTGGGGGTATGAGTCAACCAGAGGTTGGAGGTTACGGCGGCAACTCGCCGTTGAACCTGTCGGGCTGGATGCAGAATCTTCTGCACCTGGTGCCCGTGGCGCTGCTGCTGACAGGCGCCTGGATCGCAGGATGCAGCTGTGAGGATGACAAGGGTGACTTTGCGGTCGGCGCCGATCCGGAGTTGTTGGTCGCACCGCAGTCGTTGAGCTTTGCTGGCGCGACGGTCGATCGCCCCGAAACATTGACGTTGACGATAAGCAACGTCGGCACCGGGCAGCTGACGGATTTCAGCTACAGCTTGGAGAAGAACGAAGGGCCCTTTACCTTCGAGCCCCCCACGACCACGTCCCTGGGCCAGGATGAGTCCATGCTCATGGAGGTCACCTACCGCCCCGACGACGAACAGGTCGACAGCGACGTGCTCATCATCGAGGCCAGCAACGGCCAGAGCGCCCGCGTGCCGCTCAACAGCCTGCCGCCCCGGCGCGAGCTGCAGTGCGTGCCGGAGCCGATTGTGATCAACGGCGGCGAGATCGGCGAGCCGATCGTGGCCACCTTCCAGATCAGCAACATCGGTACTTTGGCGGCCACCGTCAGCGGCCTCAACATCGAGGCGGACACCGGCGAGTTTGTGATCACCAACACGCCGGAGTTGAGCCAGGAGCTGCGCCCCGAGGACACCATGACCGTGGAGGTGACCTTCACGCCCCAGACCGGCGGCGGCACGGACAACACCCTGCGGATCCTGACCGACGAGGCCCCGGGGCTCTTCACCTGCAACCTGCGCGGCACCACGCCGCTGCCTCAGATCTCGGTGACCCCGCCCCGCATCGACTTTGGCTCGATCCCCACCGGTGAGAGCGTCACCGCGGACATCACCGTGGAGAACGTCGGCACGGCCCCGCTGGTCATCCAGCCCCCGGCCTTCCTGCGCGACAGCGCCCCCGAGATCACCTTTGTGGATCCGCCCACCGAGGAGTTCACCGTTGAGCCCGGCGGCTCGACGCTCCTGACGGCCTCTTACACCGCGGACGCCTCCACGGCCACCGCCACGGCCATCCTGGTCAACAACGACCTGTCCAACCCTCAGGTGACCATCCCGATGCTGGGCCGCCCCGAGCGTCCCGACATCGCCGTCAGCCCCGAGTCCATCAACTACGGCAACGTCGGCCAGGGCGCCGTGAGCACCCGCACGCTGACCATCTTCAACAACGGCACCCAGGACCTGATCGTCAACACGCTGGCCATCGACGGCACCGGCGAGTTCTACGTCGAGCCCGACGGGAACTTCCTGCCGACCACCGACAGCGGCGACGGCACCATTCCGCCCCAGGGCAGCGTGGACGTGCGCGTGACCTACGCCCCGATGAACCTGGGCCAGGACTTTGCCACGCTCAACATCACCAGCAACGACCCCGACGAGGGCGTGCTGGGCGTGGCGCTGACGGCCAACGGCCTGGACCGCGCTGAGTGCCAGGTCCAGATCCGCCCTGAGCCCCTCAACTTTGGTCTGGTCGTGCGCGGCTCCACCAAGGTCCTGAGCGCCAACGTCATCAACAACGGCTCGGGCCCCTGCACCTACCGCGGCGCCAACGCCCAGGGCATCCTCAACAACGCCTTCTCCATTCAGGGCAGCTCCATCGGCGTTGGCGAGCAGTTCAACCCCGGCGAGACCCTCCTGGTGGAGGTGGCCTACAACCCCACCTCGGCCGACCTCAACAACGGCAAGCTGACGGTGGACATCACCGATCCCACCAACGGCGACTCCACGGTCTACTGCAACGTCGGCGCCCGCTGCCAGCAGAACCCCAACGACTTCGCCTGCAACTTTGATCCGCCCGTGTGCGGCGTGGACCTGACCGGCTTTGCCGGCCCGTCCGACATCGCCGTCATCCCCGGCACGCTGGACTTTGGTCTGGTGACCCTGGGCTGCTCCAGCCAGGTGACCACCATCACCGTCTACAACACCGGCGTGGCCGACCTGACCGTCTTTGACGTCCGCCTGGGCGCCAACTGCAGCGACGAGTTCGAGCTGCGCGGCGTGCCCCCGCTTCCCCAGCAGATCGACCCGGCCAACCCCGTGCCGATCCAGGTCGTCTACCGCCCGGCTGACCTGGGCGCCGACTCTTGCACCCTGGAGATCGAGTCCGACGCCTCCGAGGGCGAGCCGATCTTGCGCGTGCCGCTGCGCGGCGAGGGCACCAACCTATCCCGTCAGGTCGACGTCTTTGAACAGGTCTCGGGCCGCGAGGTCGATGTCCTCTTTGTGATCGACGGCTCCGGCTCGATGAGCGAAGAGCAGTCCAACGTCGCCAACAACCTCGGTCAGTTCCTGGCCACCGCCGAGCTGCTCGACAACGACTTCCACGTCGGCGTCACCCACCTGGACCTGAGCGAAACCAAAGAGTACGGCGGCGTGCGCTACGAAGCAGGTCAGCTCATGGGCAACCCCTCGTTCCTGACCCCCGACACACCCGGTTATCTGGCCGAGTTCCAGAACCGCGTGCGCATGGGCGCCAGCGGCGGCTCCCGCGAAGCCGGTCTTGAGGCCGCCCGCGACGCCCTGTCTGACCCCAACATCACCGAGGAAGGCTCGGCCTGCAACAGCGACGCCGACTGCTCCGAGCCCTACAACTTCTGCTCGCCCAACCGCACCTGTGGCGGCCGCAACGCCGGCTTCCTGCGCGAGGACGCCTCCCTGGAGATCATCATGCTCTCGGACGAGGAAGACCAGTCTGACGCCACCCCGGCGTTCTACACCGACTTCTTCCGCTCCATTAAGGGCTTCCGCAACGACGCCCTGCTGCACGTCTCCAGCATCGTCGGCGCCAACGTCGGCACCAACGTCCCCGACAGCTGCGAGAGCGGCGCGGGCTCGGCCGAGGCCGGCCGTCGCTACGCCGCCGTCTCGGACGCCACCGGGGGCTCGGTCGGCTCCATTTGCGCCAACAACTTCGGCCCGTTCCTGCAGAACATCGGCAACCGCGCCTTCGGCCTGCGCGTCGAGTTCTTCCTGAGCCGCGCCGCCGAGCCCGCCACCATCGAGGTTCGCGTCAACGGCTCGCCCCGCAACAGCGGCTGGACCTACGACGACAACACCAACTCGATCGTCTTTGAGCGCAACAGCGTTCCCCAGCCCGGCGACACCATCGAGGTCGAGTACGAAGCCCGCTGCTTCCCCTGATCTCCACACCAAAAGGCGGCCTTAAATCACAAGGTCGCCCCGTTGCCGCCCCCAAAGCTCGCCCTCAACGGCGGGCTTTTTTATTGGCAACACCAACGCACTGTGAAACCCTCGCCCCCAAACATTACCCCCAAGAGAGACACTGCTCATGAACGACGTGAACCTTTGGACTTGCACCGAGCGCTTTGCCTTGCGCATGGAGGACACCGTCCCTCAAGCACACCAGAACGCCATCTATGTGGCGTTGAAGGCGTTGTTGCCCGAGGACGAAGACGACTTTGAAGAAGGCGTGGAGGTCTATGAAGAAGACTTCGAGGAGGAAGGCCCTGCGCCGTTTGAATCGCCTGAGTCTTTCGAGGTCGACCACATCCTGCACGCCCTGACCCTGGTCTTGGTCAACCCCAACGACATGAAACTCAACATCGCCATCATCCAAGCGGGCGCTTTGGGCGAGCTGGTCTCGGTGTATGGAGGGACCGAGGGCTATGTGGTGCAGGGGGAGACGCTCTTTGCGTTCAACTGCCAGGGCTCCATCTCGCTGATGGAGGGCGACGCAAACCCTCTTGTCACAGACACGCTGCACAAGCTCATCTACGGCCACTGAAGGGGCCTGAGAGGCAAGTTGGGGCTGCCTGTGGGCTCAGTAGCCCAGCGCAAAGAGGTCGCGGTTCATGGCGCTGGCACGCTGGGCGGCCCGCAAGAGCATCAACGCGCGGCGCGTCAGCCACATGGCGGTGTCGTCGCTGTCGTCGCCAAAGCCGTAGAGGTCCATGAAAATGTTCTTTTTGAGGTTGTGGGCCTCAAGCATCAACCCCTCCAGCTCTTGACGCTCCCAGCGCCCCTCGGGCCCCTGAGATTGGAGGATGGTGGCGATGACGACCTCGCGCAGCAGCGGGATAAAGCGCTGCAACTCTTCGTTGGAGAGGTGGCCGTGGGTCCAGCTTGCCAGGTAGCGCAGCTTCAGGAGCGTGGGCATCTCATCGGGCTCACGGCTGAAGGTCACCCCGCCAAAAGGCCGACAGATGATGTTCCAAGCAAAGTCGTAAGGCAGCGGATCCCAGGACATCGACACCCAGCTCAACCGGCGCTGCTCGCCCCATTGGTCAAACTCGATCTCTTTTCCAAAGAGGCGCACGATCTGGGCCATGGCCGAGCAGACGGCCGCGTAGACGCCCCAGGGCTCCTGGGCCATGGGGGGTTGGTCCCAGATCAACTCGTCGCCCGCCAACAGCTTGCGCATGTGGGCGCGCGCGGGTTTGGAGACACGATCCTCGACCAGGACGTGCATGGCGGGTGCGTAGGCCACGTCTCGGCCTGCGATGGCCGATTCGATGTCGCTTAAATGGGCGGCAAAATAGGCAATGGATTCAGCGATCGCTCCAGCTCCCCAAGGGGCCCGACCTATGGCCAGGGTCCTTGTTCATCGACCGTTTGAAAACGGGCCAAAGTCCTGCGAAGGCGTGCAGAACTGCTGGAAGCGGATCTTGCCGATTTCGATCCGCTCCGGTGGCACATAGAAAATTTGCTCTTCCTGACCGATGAGCGTCAACCCCTCTTGCTGGATCAACGCCGCGCAGCGCTTGAGGAACCAGGCGACTTCGCGCTCGACGTGTCGCTCGGCGATGTTGATGTCGTGCACCTCAAGCAAGCGCAGCTTCTCGACGCGCTGCTCTTTGCCAGAGCCGCTCAGCACCATCTCCACCACCACGCCATCACACGCGCGACGCCCTTCTCCAGTCAACACACATCCAGGTCCAAACCGAGCCTTCAAAGGTGTCATGAGGCGGCCTCCTCTTCGTTGCCGGGCATATCGACCAACTCCAACTCCACGGGGCAGTGGTCCGAACCCATGACCGCCGTGTGCACACGCGCGTCCACCACGCGCGGCAAGAGATCGCGGCTGGCCATATGGTAGTCGATCCGCCAGCCGATGTTGCGCTCTCTGGCCCCTTTGCGGTTGGACCACCACGAAAAGACATCGCGCTCGATGGGATAGAGGGCGCGGAAGACATCGACAAAGCCCGCCGCAATGAAGTCATCCACCAGCGCCCGCTCCGAGGGCAAAAACCCCGAAGTTTTGACGTTGGCTCTGGGTCTGGCCAAATCGACGGGCTGATGGGCCGTGTTCCAGTCTCCGCAGACGATCACGCTGTGGCCTTCGGCCAGATCCTGGCGGACGCGGTCGAGCAGGGCCCGGTAGAAGTCGAGCTTGTAGGGCACGCGGGCGTGCTCTCGGCCGCCGTTGGGGAAGTAGCCGTTGTAGAGGAGCAGATCGCCATGGCGAGTCATGACCAGACGCCCTTCTTCATCAAAGCGGTCTACCCCCAGACCGACGCGGACCTCATCGGGGGGTGTTTTGGAGAAGGTGGCCACGCCGCTGTAGCCCTTTCGCTCGGCGCTGACCCAGACCACGTGGTAACCGTGGTCTTTAAGGACGTCGTCTCCGACCTGATCTTCGTTGGCCCGGATTTCTTGAAGGCACAAGACATCGGGTTGCTCGTCATCGAGCCAATCAAGAAAACCTTTGCGGGTGGCGGCGCGGATGCCGTTGACGTTCCAGGAAAAAAAGCGCATGGGCCGGTGTGTTCTCAGTGTTTCAGGGTCAATGCCGCATCGGGGCATAAGGTGGCGACATCGTCGCACCGACGCCCCCTTTGTGGCAAGACCAACCGGCAGTCCGATCCTATCAGACTGCAAAGATCCGCATGCCAGTTCGGGCCGATCATCAAAGACGGCCAGACCGCACGCATTTGACCTGTCATTGGGCAGCGGATGCGTGTTCGGGAGGGGCTGGATGGGGGTGAGCGCTGCTCAAAAGCGGCCGATCAGTTCCATGCGGCCCCCGGCAAAGGCGGGAAACTCGCGGCAGACGCCCGAGATGCACTTGATGCCGCCGCGCTGGGTGCCGCCGGTGATGCGGGTGGTGAACTCGTCGGAGATCTCCCAGGCCAGGATGCCCGCAAAGAAGAGGTTGCGCACGCCGGGGCTGGGGTCCTGGGTGTCGTAGCCAAACTCAAAGGTGAAGCCACCCAGCCCGGCTTTGTCGATGCCAAAGAAGGAGCTGCCCTGGGTAAACTCGGCCTCATCCAGGGTCCGCAGCCAGACGTTGCCGTTGATGTGGAGGCTGTACTCGGATTCGCCCAGGACCTGGAGCCAGTCCCATTCAAAGTGATCGATGGTCTTGGTGAAGACGCCCTCGGTTTGTTGCTCGTCGCGGATGCCGCCGCTGATGCCCAGGCGCGAGGCGCCGTAGTTGATGTCAAAGCCGCCAAAAACGTGGACCTGCTGAAGCTCTTCGGCGTCGCCGACGTTGTTGAGCCGGTAGAGGCCGTTGACGTGGAAGACCAGATCGGGCTCCTCGACGGCGTACTCGGCGCGGACGCGTGCGCCGCGGACATCGTTGTTCTGGAGGACCTCCTGATCAAAGCGCTCCAGGGTGGGGGCCAGGTTGTAGATGAAGCGGCTGCCAAGCGCGGTGTTTTGCGAGCCACGGATGTTGTAGTCGTCCAGCCAGATGCCTTCGACCAGGAAGGTCAGCGGGTAGAAGTCGATGTTGGCGGCGGTGTAGTGGCCAAAGCCGTTGGCCAGGATGGTGTCTCCGACGCCTCGACCAGTGGAGACGGCGCCGGCCAGCTTCTGACGCTGACTGCCAAGCTCGACGTAGAGGGAGAGCCAGTCGGTCAGGTCGGGCATGTTGACGTAGAGGCCATTGGCGACGGTCTCATCACGCAGGCCAGGCAGGAGCGTCTGCGTGGGCCGGAAGTACATCAGGAAGGTGCCGACGTTGGCGATGTCCAGGCCGGTGTACTCGTAGTTGGCGCCGGTGATGAGGTCGTTGGTCTCTTCGATGAAGACCTGACTGAGCAGATCGATGTTGACGGTGTTGGTCTGGCCGGCAAAGACCATGAACTCGTGCTCGTCGCCGCTCCAGGAGACACGGCCGCCGCGGATGGCGACGTCGAGACCGGCCTCATCGACCTTGCGAATGGACAGCGCGATGCCGCGGCCAAGCTGCAGGAAGTAATCCCCGGCCACCAGCGTCCAGTCGCCCAGATCGTAGGTGACGGTCAGGCGCTCAAGCCGGGCGTTGTCTTTGAAGGTCAGCCCTTCGGGCGGGGCGGGCACGCCGAGCTCTTCGCCAAAATAGACGGTGTCGAGGCGAAGCTGCGTGCTGATGTCTCCGGCGTTGCCCGAGAGGTTGAAGCGGTTGATCATGACGCCAAAGTCGTCGTCTTGATCATTGCCGTTTTTGTTGTTGATGCGATATTCGGTTGTCAGCGTATCCGTCACTGACACCCGGGTGTCCTGGGCCATGGCCGCATTGGACAGGGCGCAGAGCCCTGTAATGAGACACAGGGCCAGCGCCAGCTTTCCCCTCACGCGATGATCCCCTGGAGTGTGGTGTGAGGCCTGTGCGGTGCGCGCAGGCCATCAGCGGTGGTGCTTGTGGTGTGATCTGGTCAGGGTTTCTCTGCCAGGAGCTTCTTGATGCTCTCTTCGTACTCGGGGACCTTGGCGACCTCAAATCCCTCGTGGGACTCGGTGCTCATGCCCTTGCGATCGACGAAGATGGTGTAGGGCTGGGCGCCTCGGGGGTTGAGCTTGGCGATGACGTCGCTGTTCTGATCGAGCAGGACGTTCTTTTTGTAGCCTTTGTAGGTGCGCTTCCACTTCTTGGCCTTACTCTCCACGCTGGACAGAGAGCTGGCGTCGTCGGTGGAGATGGCCAGAACCACCAGACCGTCGTCCTCGTACTTCTCCTGGAACTCCCACAGGTAGGGCAGCTCCTGGAGGCAGGGCTTGCACCAGGTGGCCCAGAAGGAGATGACGACGACCTTGCCCTTGAGGTCGGACAGGGAGACCTTCTTGCCAGCGAGGTTCTTGAGGGTGAAGTCGCTGATGGACGCACGCTTGCCGTCGGCGGCGACCTGTGCGGTGAAGGTCAGCATGAGCATGGCAGCGGCCATGGCGAGGAAAAGTCGACGGGAGAGGTTCATGACGATCGGTCCATCCTTGTTGCGGGGTCGGTGCACGGGCCGGGCGTTGGGTCTGGCGAGCGCGGGCCGGGGTGCACGGACATAGAGTGTTGGTGTCGCGTCACAGGCGAGCGTTGATGATCGCTTCCAGGGCATCGGGATCGCTGCCTGTGAAGATCTGCTCAATCTCCATCGACGACAGGTTGACGATCATATTCATGGGCGTCTGACGTTCATCGTAGTAGGCGCTAAGCTGGAAGTCTGGATCGGCCACCACGGCAAAGTTGACGCCGTACTTGCGGATCCAGTTTTCGGCGAACGCAGCGTCGGCCGGCACAAAGTTCCTGTCCTCAAAGAGGGTCACCAACAAAAAGAGCCCTTCGCTGCCAAAGCGCTGATGAAGGTCCTCAAGCGCGGGCTGCTCTTCAATGCAGGCGGTACACCACCCCGAGGAGGTCAGCACGATCATCAGACGGTTTTCGGGATCGGCCTGGATGTCTCTAAAAGACAGCGCGCCGCCATCGGCGGTCACAAAGCTCAAATCCTCCAGGATCGCCCCCTGCTGGAGCCCATAAGGCCCCTCAGGATACTCGCCGCGATCCCCAACCTCCAAAGCGACAGACTCGCCCTTGACCACACAGCCACACGCCGCGGCAATCACCACCGCAGCGGTCGCCACCAGGCCCAACGTACGAACACTGAGCAACTGAAGCATGCGCCTTACCTCCTGACACCAACAAAGCGGCCGGGACAGTCTTGGCCGCTTCAGGCAGATGACCAGGGGTTGCGTCGGGTCTGGAGTCGTCGGACGCGGGCCACTGCCTTATACGGGTTATGATTTAACTGAAAACAAGCGGCCGGTGCAAACGAACCGGCCAGGAAGGGGCGATCGAGTCAGGATGCGGGCGGGAACGGCTGTCAGCGCGAGGTGACGTTGATGGTGTAGTTGTTGGTGGCGTTCTGGTAGCCCATGACCCACAGGATGGCGGGCCCAGTGCCCTGGACGGCCTCGTTGTCGGTGTTGGAGAGGCTGCCGTAGTACTGGTTGCCATTCATCATGGGCTGGTTGGTGCGCGGGTCCCAGATGACGACGTCCAGATCCCCCTGAGCGTGGCTGAAGAGGAGATCAAAGCGCCAGGGGCCGGGGGCGTTGATCTGGTAGAAGTCACCCGCGCCGTCGCAGACACCACCCGAGAAGGAGCCCAGACCGATCGACGCCGGGGCCGAGCCGGAGTCGTTGGGCTCGTAGGTCTCTTCGGAGCAGTCGCCGCTGGGGGGCGGCGGGGGATTGTTGTTATTGTTGTTGTTATTGTTGTTGCCGTTATCGCCGTTGTTGTTGCCGTTGTTGTTCTGGTTTTGCTGGGCCAGGCCCACAAAGTCGAGCACAAAGTTGGAACTGTTCTGGTCGGCGATGACGGTCATATCGGAGCGGCGGATGACGATGGCCTGGGGGAAGGCGCGGATCAGGCCCGAGTTGCGGATGGACATCGCGGTGGGCTGCGTGGCGCCGTCGCCGATGCGGTAACCGGTGCCGCCGGTGACGTAGTTCTGGATGATGTTGTTGGCCTGCTGGTGGTTGACCGGCGAGTAGTTGCGATCTTCGACCTCGACAAAGACCAGCTCTCCGCCAGCGGCCTCAATGGCGGCGGCGTTGTCGCTCATGCGGCGGAAGTAGGACGGGCAAGCGCCGCACCAACCCGCACCGATGACCATGATCAGCACGGACTTGTCGTCGTACTGGGGATCGCACGCGAAGTTCTCAAAGGAGAAGTTTTCGTTGCCGCCGCCCGGGCTGATGGCGTTGGCCCAGGACCAGCCGGGCACGGTCTGGTTGCGCGCCAGGGAGTTGCCGGGGTTGAAGGTGCAGGGCTCGGGCTCGTCCTGGGGCGGATCGGGCGGATCGTTGTCCCCAGGCGGGTTGTTGTCTCCCGGGGGGTTGTTGTCGCCGGGCGGATCGTTGTCGTCGTCCTGCCAACCTTCGCCAGGGTTGTCGTCTTCGTCTTCGGGCGGCGTGGGCGCCGAGCCGTTGTCGCCGGGGGGAGGCGCGGGGGCACCGCCGTTGTCGCCGGGAGGCGCACCAGGCTGACCTTCTTCACCGCCGTCTTCCCAACCCGTCTGCTGATATTCGCACCAGCCTGCGTTGCTGCCAGGCAGGGCGTTGCACTGACCCGAGGGACACTCCCAGTCTCCCGTGCAGGCCTGCACACACACCGTGTCAAAGCGACGCGACAAGCAGCGCAGCTCACCGCGGCAGTCCACCGACGTCCCACAGGCCCCACCGACACCTTCAAGGCCATCTTCGCCGGCCCCCAGAAGGTCATCCGTCACCGGCGCCGCACAGCCCCACATGCTCAGCGCCAGCCCAAGGCCAAACGCCAATAAGACCAGACGGCGCGCGCGCGCTTTTGTATTTTCGGCCTGTCCTTTCATCACAACCCCCAGACGGTGTCGTTGAACCCACAATTGGCAAACGTTGCTAACCGTCAACCCAACACTGCAAAGACCAGACCAGGATCACCTGCATCGACCAGCACGCTCTCCACGGGGGTGCGAACAATATTCACGCACAAGTGTGACAAAAAGGCGCCTTTTGCTTGTGACTCCAGATGCGCGCCTGTGGCATCTGAGCCTCATCCCAAACGCGGCCACGACCGCCCACTGGCGTTCCCCAGATGCCAACGCCGATCAGCACGGCATCCAGACCCTGTTGCTCGACAATTCTCGGCCCAAAAACAACAAACGCCGCGATCTTTCAAACAAGATCACGGCGTCACAAGAGCCACGCACAAGGGCGAGCAGGGATTTATGCGTTCTCTGCGACAAATCTCATTGCCGCAGCCGTCACCGGCTCAGCGGGCTTTGTACCCAAACCAGTTGATGCACGGCAGGTGACCGTCTTCATTGGAGTTGATGAACTCACCAGCCCCATCAACCACGCCCGTGCCATACTGGCGCCACTCGGCCTCGCCGACCTTGTCGCCGTTGGCCAGCGTGCAGTCCAGACCGCCAAGGACAAAGAAGTCCACGGTCGTGCCCGGGGCCAGCCCCTTGGTGTTGGGGACTTTGATCGGGTAGGCGTCGTTGAGAATGTCGGTCTCGGGCGAGAGGCCGTAGACAGCGTCGGGGGTCGGCTGGCCTTCGAGGAAGCACAAGCCGGGGGAGTCGGCGTCGAGGGCCACAGCGGCCAGACGGTCGGTGACGGGGTCAAAGAGCGTCGCCGGGGTGACCTCGATCTCAAGGCCGTCGGCGAAGGTGACGGCGCGCGCGGTGTTGTCATCGCCGCCTGCGTCGGTGCCGCGCGTGGTGTCGTAGAGGAAGATGCCCTCGGTGAGTTTGACGACGGTCTCGTCCTCAAGCTCGGTGTGGCAGTACTGGGTGACCTTGTCGTCTCCCGGCAGGAGCACGCGCATGGCAAAGTCGGTGGAGCAGCGGGCGTTGTCGGGCAGGATGACCTCAAAGCCGCCGTTGTCGTCCGTGTCGGCGGGCATCAAGCAGAGCAGCCCCGCGTTGACAGTCTCCACGCAGGCCTGGGCCTTGGCCCCCGGCACCGGGCGGTTGAACTGATCGACCACAAAGCCCGACACGTAGGCAAAGGTGCTGGCGCCGCAGTCGCCGTCCGCGGCCGTGTTGACGTTGCCGCCCGGCTCGGGGATGACCGCGTCCTGGCAGGCGTCGGCCACACAGATCTGCTCTTCAGAGCACGCCGCGCAGGCACCCGGATCGTCGTTGTTGACGTCATTGTTGCCGTCGTTGTTGGTGTCGTTGTTGGGCGTGTCGTTATTGGTATCGTTGTTGGTCGCGTTGTTGGTGGGATCGCCGTCCTCGTCGTTCCCATCGTCCCCACAGGCGCCAAGCACCAGCAGCGCCCCCAAGAGGAGCACCATCAACCCCATCGGCTTGTTCATTGTGTCTCTTCCCTCATCGTGAATCGTCTATCCATCTGCTCGCTCTTCGCGGTCTCAACGAGCCTAGCATACACGCAAGAACGGGACCAGATGATGTGTGGACCTGTGCAAGAGCGCTCAAAAGCATGACATCCTGCACAAAAAAGCACCGGCAGACAGGAAAACGCCGTAGTGGCCACTGGATCAGCCACCGGCTAACGCATTTGCTGGCTTCTGGGGTCTCCAGGCACACTCTGGTTAAGACTATGATGCCGTCGTGACGGGATCGTTGCATCTGGTCCATATTTTGCTAATGTTAAAATTGAAACGGACCGTGAAAAACTTCCCAACAAGGGAAAGCCCGAAGACGACGCCTCGGGTGATGGGTGGCATAGACGATGAAAATGGAATTGAGATGGTTTGGTTGTGGCCTGGTGGCGTTGGGATTGACGCTGGCTGCATGTGGGGATGACGCAGGTCAAGACGGAGTTGACCCTGCCAACAACACAGACGACGCCAACAACGGCGGCAAAGCTGACGAGATCAACAACCCGTTTCTCGACACGTTGGCCACGCACCAGGACCCGCTGGGCCAATGGCTGCGCGAGCGCTCCGGGATCACCCGCGAAGGCATCGTCCAGACGGACTACGTTGAGATCGTCCTGGCGTTGGCCGATCAGGAAGGCTGCTCGGTGCAGGACATCAGCACCTTCCTGATCAGCGACTCGTTGATCACCGGCGCCGAACCCTTTCCGCGCACGGTGACCACCATCTGCACCAAGGATCCGGCCGCCAGCGCCGAGATCTTCCTGAGCATGCCCGAGGCCACCGAGGACGGTGACCTGGCGCTGCGCACCATCGAGATGTTTGCCTGGGACCCCAGCGTGCGCACCTACCGCTTCTACAAGCTGCACGCCGTTGAGGGCAGCGACACCGAAGCCGAGGTCGAGATCGAGCCCGCCGAGTGCGCCCAGTGCCACACCGGCCCGACCGACCTCGACGGTTCCTTCATGCCCATGGCGCCGGTCATGAACGAGTTGACCCTGCCCTGGCCCCACTGGAACTCCCAGCCCGACGCCGAAAACCACTCCTTCATCGTCGGTGACGACGTCATCGAGAAAGAGGGCTACAACCGCTCGGTCGCCCCCTGGCTGGGCACCGCCCCCAACCTTGAGCAGATCATCCGCAAGGGCTTTGAGAAGGTCAACGGCGCTCGCCTGCGCGCCCGGCGCAACAAACCCGCCGACCCCGAAGTGGCCATGAGCCTGCTGCGCCCGCTCTTCTGCACCGAGCGCGTCAACTACGTCACCGAAGACGGCGGCAACGTCCTGGCCAGTGCCTACATCGACGAAGGCCTCATCAACATGTACTCCACCATCGACGGCGGTGTGTGGCCCTGGGCCTGGTACAACGACCGCAAGGTCCGCATCGGCACCCTGGACAACCCCAGCGACGCCATCGACATGATCGCCGTGCGCGGCGCCATCGACGCCGACTACGAAGAGCGCCTCGTCTCCGTCCGCGGCCTGACCGCCGACCAGGTCCTGCGCGTCAAAGCCCTCGACTGGAAATCCCCGGCCTTCTCCGACTTCCGCTGCAACCTCTGGCGGACCGCCATGGACCGCGTGCGCATCTCGCCGCCCCAGGCCGAAGAAGGCGCCCGCACCCTGGCCCTGCTGGCCCCCCTCTACGAAGAGATCATGACGCTGCCCACCACCGATGGGCCCCGCGTGAGCCTGGTCGGCCAGGAGGCCATCCTGACCGGCGACCTCCTCGACGATGAGAGCGCCTACGTCCTGGCCGACGCCATCGCCGCCGGGACCCTCGATGAACTGGCCTGCCAGGCCGACGCTGGCATCTGCGCCACCGACCTGCAGGGCCTTGGCACCATGGTCGATGCCTACATCCAGGGCGTCGAAGCCAACCCCGATATCCGCGCGGACCTGCTCGACGTTCGCAACGAGCGCGCCTGCCTCACGACCGACTTCTTCCCCAACTCTCCCGACATCCCCAACGTGCTCGGTTGCAGCCAGGAAGACGATCAAGAGTGACACCCCACACGCAGCGAGGCCCGCGGCGACCGCCGCGACGCTGCGTTAAGGTGAACTTGACAGACATTCGTGATACATAAGAAAAGTCATAAAAAATCGACCCAACTGTAACGGAGCAGATGATGATGAAAGGAATGCTGACACGGGCCCTGATGCTGGCCCTGATCCTCGGGCTGGCGGCAGCCTGCGGCGACACCGCTGAGGAAGGCGGCGCCGGCGACAACGGCGACACCGTCAACAACGGCGGCAAGGCCGACAACAACGAAAACTTCAAGGCCCCCTGCGAGGTCGTCTCCGAGGACACCGGCACCCTGGTTGACCTGTCCCAGTTCAACGACGTCATCGCCCGCACCGTCCTGAAGGTCGGCGACGACTGCCCGCGGACCTACGGCGAGATCATGGCCAAGATGCGCGTCACCGACGCCGATGAGCGCAGCTGCAAGGTCGACAACCCCACCGGCGGCATCAACACCATGGTCGTCTCCGAGCGCAGCCAGCTCCTTGACCGCCCCGAGATCATGCGCGCCGTCGTCACTCGCCAGTGCAACGACCGCAAGCAGCACGAACTCTTCTTCTCGCTCTTTGGCGTGCACCCCGACCGCGCCCTGCCCGGCAGCGTTGAGGTCATGAGCCTCGATGCCGAAACCGGCGTCTACAACTACTACACCCTCGAAGGCGGCGAGTGGACCTTCTTTGGCTCCTCGCTCGACCTGATTCAGCCCGGCGCCCAGGGCTCCAAGCGCTGCGCTGGCTGCCACACCGGCGGCGGCCCGCTGATGAAAGAACTCGACACCCCCTGGGTCCACTGGGAAGGTCACCTGGACATCCCCGGCGCCAGCGATCTGGTCGACAAGAACGAAGACCTGGGCCGCAAGTCCAGCGGCTCCACCATGGAGCGCCTGACCAAGGACGGCAACCGCGTCTGGAACGAGACCCGCGCCAAAGCCGCCGTCGCCCTGGCCGAA
>CAKZKQ010000139.1 GCA_937123825.1 uncultured Pseudomonadota bacterium | reverse complement strand
TGATGGTGTGCTCGACCTGGAGGCGCGGGTTGACCTCGATGAAGTAGAAGGACTCGTCCTGGGCCACCAAAAACTCGACCGTGGCGGCGTTGACCAGGCCTGCCTGGCGCGCGACCCGCACGGCGGCCCCGTAGAGGGCCTGGCGCAGCCCGTCGGAGATGCCCGCGGCGGGGGCGACCTCGACCACCTTCTGGTGGCGGCGCTGGATGGAGCAGTCGCGCTCAAAGAGGTGCACGACGTTGCCCTGGCTGTCGCCCAGGACCTGGACTTCGATATGGCGAGGACGGTCGATGAACTTTTCGACAAAGAGGGCGCCGTTGCCAAAGGCGGCGGTGGCTTCGCGCTCGGCGGCGGCGAACATCTCTTCAAGCTGGGCGTCGTCGTCGGCGCGGCGCATCCCGCGGCCGCCGCCACCAAAGGCGGCCTTGATCATGACCGGGTAGCCGATCTCGGCGGCCAGCGCGGCGGCCTGCTGGGCGTTGGCCAGCGGCTCCTGGGTGCCGGGGATGACCGGGACCTGGGCGGCGATGGCCAGCGCGCGGGCGGCGGTCTTGTCGCCCAGGCTGTCGATCACCTCGGGGGGCGGCCCGATGAACTTGATCCCGGCCTCCTGGCAGCGGCGCGCAAAGGCCGGGTTCTCCGAAAGAAAGCCGTAGCCAGGGTGGATGGCATCCACGCCGCGATCGGTGGCGACCTTGATGATGGCCTCGATGTCCAGATAGGCCGCCAGCGGGCTGCCCGCCTGTCCGACCTGCCAGGCCTCGTCGGCCTTGTAGCGGTGGATGCTCAGGCGGTCTTCGTGGCTGTAGATGGCCACCGTCCCCAGGCCCAGCTCGGTGGCGGCCCGGAAGATGCGGATGGCGATTTCGCCACGGTTGGCGACGAGGATCTTTTTAAACGGTGTGCCCATGTCGGCGCTCCTCTTGGTGGTCCTTTCTGGCGCGTTTGGTTGCTGAACACAGGGGAGAACTGGGCCGATGGCAGACCTTGGTCGTATTGGGTCTACCGGGGACAGGGTTGGTGTCCGCACAACCTGAAGCTGGCAACAACGCGCGTGCCGCACAGCGTGCCAGAGAGCGGCCCATGGGTCCAACCCTATCCGATCAATGACACCTTTGTTTCAAACCCCCACTGACCAGACAACGCCCTCCATGACAGGCTCGCTGTGCCTCTTGGTGTGATGCGCATTTCTCAGCGGTGCGCAACGTCGCTTTTGCGGGCAAACCCGGTGTATACCCTTGGTCGTTGTTGCGGACATTGTGACGGTCAATCACCTGGAGGATGAGCCATGACGAGCGAAAAGACCATCGACGAGCACGCCCGTTTGACCCTGGCCCGGTTGCGCAGAGCAGGAGAGAGCTGGGGCAAGCTGCCGGCGACCGAGCGGGCCCGACGCCTGCGTGAAGCGGCGCGTCAGATGCTCTCACAGGCCGATGAGCTGGCCCGATTGGTGACCCGCGAGACCCACAAGCCCCTGGCCGAGAGCTACGCCTCGGAGGTCCTGGGGGTGGCGGACCTCTTTGCCTACTGGTGCAAACACGGCCCCGCGATGCTGGAGCCGCGCAAGGGCTTGGTGCCGCAACTCGACATGCCGGGCAAAAAAGCGCGCGTGGAGCGCCAACCGCGCGGCGTCGTCGCCTTGATCACGCCCTGGAACTACCCGGTGGCCATCCCCATGAGGACGATCGTCCCGGCGCTGCTGGCGGGCAACACCGTGGCGCTCAAGCCCTCCGAGCACACCCCCGAGTGTGGCCGCTGGCTGGTGAACAAGCTGCGCGCGTCCCTTGGTCCGGTGATCGACATCGTGGAAGGGGCCGGAGAGGCCGGCGCGGCGCTGGTGGAGGCCGGTCCCGACATGGTCGTCTTCACCGGCAGCACCCGCACCGGCCGCAAGGTTGCCGTGGCCAGCGCCGCCCAGGGCATCCCCTGCGAGTGCGAGTTGGGCGGCAAAGACTGCGCCGTGGTCCTGGCCGACGCCCAGATTGACCGCGCTGCGGCGGGCATCGCCTGGGGCATCTTGACCAACGCCGGGCAGAACTGCGCGGGCATCGAGCGCGTGGCCGTCCACCGCCGCGTGGCCGAACCCTTCACCCGCGCCCTGGTCGCCCAACTCCAGCGCGCCGCCGCCGATGTCCCCCACCTGGTCACCGACGCCCAGCGCCGCCAGGTCATCGCCCACATCCAGGCCGCCATCGACGCGGGCGCCAAGGTGCTCACCGGCGGCCTGCCCGCCGATGACGACACCCCCATCGCCCCCACGCTCATGTCCGAGGTCCCCACCGACTGCGCCGCCTGGACCGATGAAACCTTTGGCCCCACGGCGGTCCTGGCCATCGGCGACGACGACCAACACCTCCTGAAGCTGGCCAACGACACCAGCTTTGGCCTGGGCGCGTCGGTCTGGAGCAAAAACATCGCCCGCGCCGAGTCTTTGGCCTCGCAGATCAACTCCGGCATGGTCTGGGTCAACAACCACGCCTTCACCGGCGCGCTGCCCGACCTGCCCTGGGTCGGCATCTCCGAAAGCGGCACCGGCGTCACCAACTCCCCCGACGCCCTCCACCACTTTACTCGCCCCAGGCTCGTGGTCGTCGACACCCAAAGCGCGCTGGAGCCCTGGTGGTACCCCTACGGGGATCGGATGCTCGATCTGATGAAGGCCGCCGTGGAGCGCCAGCGTTCAGGCGGGATCTTCAACACTGTCCAGGCACTGCGCGCCTTGCGCTCACGCGCCGCAGAACAAAAGTAGGCGCTGCCCGACCACGGTCCTGGTGGCGCTTGGCTCTAGGCCCTGTCTGACAATTGTCCCGTCGCCCGACGGTCCGATAATGCCGATATCGTCGTCGGCGGTGCTCAACGGGTCAAAGACCCGCCTGCGCTCGCCTCCTCGATATCGACACCATCGAACTCGCCGGATCTCGGTTCCAATTGTCAGACAGGGCCTAATGGGCGGACAAGACCAGGGCTCTTGATGGGCGGGCGGTGTGCCTCGGCGCAGATTCTTAAAAAACTTTAGCCCGACGCACTGCCGCATGCGTACCCCTATTTGTGTGGGACTTTCTTGTCTGTGGAGGGGGTTTTCCCCACAGCAATGGGCTCTGTGGTTTGTGATGGTGTGCTTGGTGTAGGTGTGTGATGGCAGAGTTGAGTCAAAGTGCGGCAGAGGCGTCGTCCGATGTGGCCCCGGCCGAGACCGAAGGGCGTGTTTCCAAAAAAGGGCGCTGGCTGGTGTGGGCGCGGGACATTGGCATTGGGTTGTTGGTCTTTATGGGGGTGACGGCCTACCAGACCATGGATTTGCTTGGCTCCGGGCAAGAGGCGCCCGGGTTTTCCACCCGAGACATGAACGGCCAACCTCGCGCGCTGGCCGACTACCAGGGCAAACCCACCCTGATGGTCTTCTGGGCGCCCTGGTGCGGGGTGTGCGGGGTTGAGTCGAGCAACATCTCGGATGTTGCCGAGGCCGTCGGAGACGACGCCAATGTGATCTCTGTGGTGGTGGGCTATGAAGGGCTGGACTCGGTGCGCGAGTTTATGACCGAGCACGAGGTGGACTACCCCGTCTTGCTGGGCAACAGCCGCATCACCAAGGAGTACGCCGTCAACAAGTTCCCCACCATGTACATCCTCGACAGCGAAGGCCGGGTGCAGCACACCAGCGTTGGGTTCACCACCGAACTCGGCCTGCGCGCCCGTCTGTGGGCGGCCCGCTGATCAAGATGGGTTGGCGTGGCGTGCCATGGCTTTGAGGCTGTGGGTGCCAAAGCGCCACTGCATGGCCCGGATCACCGGCAGCGCCAGATGGGCCAGGAGCCCGCTCGGCTTGGAAAAGGCCAGCAAGTCGTACCAGACCGAGTCGTCGCTCTGGTCCCAGGTCACCATAAAGCGCTCTTCACCGCTCATGACGTGCCCCGGCAGCGTCCCATAGCCAAAGCCATGGCGGCGTATGTTCCCCTGGGTGTCGTCGATCAGGTAGATGATGCGGCAGGGGTTGAGCGACCAGACGCCAAAGAGGCCAGACATGACGGCCACCTGCTGCTCAAGCTCAACAGGGGCGTCGGTCCACCACAATGTCACCCAGGGCATGTCAAACATCTTCCAGGTGTCCACGGCGGCGCAGGCGCGCTCAAAGACCTCGCGCCCTTGTCCCAGCCGCACCCGGCGGTGGTGTTTGTGGTATCCAGCCGGGACATGACCTTCTTTGGTGACACCCTGCTGGGGGTAGTCGACGGGGCCACCAGCCAGATCGGCCAGAGCGCTGCGAACCTCTTCATCCCGAAATCTTCTCAGTGCGTACATGGGGTCTGTGTTTGGTATCAGGCTAAGCCGGACGGTCCACGTCGCCAGCGTTGATTCAAGATTAAGGATGCCCGCACCGTAGGGGAAGTGCTTTTGGGATGCGTCTGATGCCAAGGCAAAGAAGAAAGGCTTGGTTTGAACTGTCCCGAATGGGCTGGGCTTGGGTATGGTCACCGGAAGCCGTTTCCGGTGGTCAACGGGTCACTTGACCGGGTTGCACTGCGCGCGTCCTTTGCCGGCCTCGGGTAGGATGCCTGCTTCGATGGTGGCGTAGTCCACTGGAGCGTCCAGGCGAGCGAGCACCGAGTAGAAACCAAACTGCAGGCGGTTGATGAAGAGGAAGCCGTCGGGCATGGCCACGTACTGCGCGTCTTTGTTGCGGCGCAGCTCCACCGTCATCTCTTTCATGCGCTCCACCAGCGATCCGGCGTACTGGCGCGTGATCCGAAAGGGCGACTCTTCAAGGGGCCTGAAGCATTGCCGCGCGTAGTCCAGCGCCATCTCTTCATAGAGGCCGCCCTGGAGGTGAAGCATGGTCCTGGCCCCGGCTTCAAATGACGTTTGGTCGTCGTCCTGAGAGGCCTGGTGCATGCGCACGGCGGCTTGACGTCGGTATTCGGGGATGTGCTGCAGGCACCCAAAGTCCAAGAATCCCACGCGCCCGTCATCGTAAAAGAGGTAGTTGCCGGGGTGTGGGTCGGCGTTGAAGACCCCGCCCCAGAGCATGGAACGGTAGACAAAGCGCCACAAGACCCCGGCCCAGACCGAGCGCAGCGCCTCGGGGGCCTGCTGGGCTTCTTCAAAGGACACGCCGGTGAGCAGATCGCTGGTCAGGACGCGCTTGCTGCTGTGGCTGTCGATGATCTTGGGGATGACGATCTGCGGGTCGTCGGCGTGGAGGGTGGCAAAGAGGCGCTGTCCGGCGGCCTCGTGGGTGTAGTCCAGCTCTTCGCGAAAGCGGGCTTTGGCCTCTTCAAAGAGCCTGCCGGGCTCAAACTTGCCCATGCCTGCCATGCGCGCGGCCACGTCCATCATGGTGGTGTTCTTCAGGTCGGCCTCGATGGCCTCGATGATGCCCGGGTGCTGCACCTTGACGGCGACCCTGCGGCCATCGTGGAGCGTGGCACGGTGGACCTGTCCGATGGACGCGCTGGCCAGCGGCTCTTCTTCCCAGTCGGCAAAGAGTTCGTCCAGCGGTTTGCCAAGCTCCTGCTCGATCAGCGCCTTGATCTCCTCGGGGGCCGAGCGCGGCGTGGCGTTCTGGAGCCTGGCCATGTTGTCTTCGTAGGCCTGACGGTGCTCGGGGGGGATGACCCCATCGACGTAGCTGGCCATCTGACCGACCTTGGTGGCCAGCCCGCGCAGCTGTCCCAGCGCTTTGGCGGTGGCCTGGGCGCTCTTGGTGGCGTCGTGTTCGGGGCGGAGCATGGCCACGCCAGTGCGCGCGCCAGCCCGCGCCAGTCGTGCCAACCGCCCCAGGCGCCCGCGCGGAACCTTTTGATGCTTGTTGTCGTCGCCCATATCCGGCATCGCCTCCTTCAAACCACAGTGATGCACGCTGTGCCAGGCCTGGTTCGTCCCGTGGACCTCTCCACACGCAGACGCCATCGGCTCTCCTGGCGCCGTGACGCCCAGCGCTGCGCGTTGCTCGTCGTCCAACCCCCCCTCAGCGCCGGAGCCAATGGGTTCCGGTGCAGGAATCGATCTCTTCCGGCAGGCGATGGGGTGGCCCGTGGACGAACGCGGCCCGGTGTGGGGGCCAGGGTCGTGCAGGGGAGTCTGCGCGTTGGCGTCGTGGAAGTAAAGCGGTGGGTGGTGATCTGGACAGGGCATTGTCCCAGGTTGGGTCGAGGGTTGTCCTGCGTCTGGGGCAAGCGCGTGGAGGGTTTGGGGTTGGGACTCGGCGCATCATGCAAGAACCACGGGTGTGGTGTTTACTTGACGTGGGCAAGGACACCGTCAGACTCCCTGGGAGCCCCCCCCCC
>CAKZKQ010000138.1 GCA_937123825.1 uncultured Pseudomonadota bacterium | reverse complement strand
CCCCTGAAGTAACTTGGGCACAAACTCATTGGTGATTTCTGGCGGCGCCGGGTCCACGGTGGGCGGCAGGAGCATGGTGTCGACGTTGTTGCCCCCTCCGGCGTTTTCATCGCACCCCGAACAGGCGCTGGCCGCCATGGCAAAACCCATGATGGCCACAGCCAGAGACTTCCACATCCCTGGCTTTTGGTTTCCAAAGAAGAACCCGTGTTTCTGCATGGTCGCTGACCCCTCCTGGCTCAGAGCGTCATCTGACGCCTGGTGACTATTGCTTCTCTTCAGTGCCCTGTGTGATCTCTGTTCGTAGCCCATAGAGCGAATCTCCCTGGGGAAAGAGTGGGGAGACACGAATATAGAAATCGGTATCCCGCGTCACTTTTTGGATAAAAACCTTCTGGGGTGTCAATGTCTCATCACTCCAGAACGGTTTCTCTTCATCCCCTCTGAAGACATCCACCCTGGGCACCTCGCCCTGGGAGACGTCTATCATCATTTTGAGCGTCTGACCGGCCTTGACCGACTTCAAGTACCAGTCGTCTTCTGCCCCACACAACTTAACTTCCCAGCGAAAGCGATCGTTGGTCGTCGCCGCCAGATCGGCGGTGTTGTTGGGCTCGTATTTGTCGTTTCTACAAATGCCGTCAGGCCAGATGTCGACCTCAAGGTGGTAGGGCACCGCGAGGCCGTATCTGTGCTTGACACTAAGATAGTAGATTGCGTCCTTTTCAGCACGTTCCCACACCAGCGCGGCCTCTCCGACGAGCTTGTTGTCGCCCGCGCGCCATATCTCGACCCCGTTGGTGTCGAGCAGCCTGAGCTCAATCATGCCCGAGAGGTTGGGAAACGATGCGTGCGCCACCAGACCCTCTCCTTCAGAAAGATCGATCCGATAGTTGTCGTTGTCCGCAGGGCAGGACATCATGTCGTAGGCGCCTGGCTTGAGTTCTTTGGCGCTGCTCCACTTGTCGTTGTCCTCATGCTCATCATCGGTGCATGGCGCCGTGCTGCACTTGTGGGTGTTCTCGTCACAGAGCCCCTCATCACAATCGCCGTCGCCGCCGCAACCATCTTTGGAGTCCATGCAGAACCACCCGGGGGTGCATTTTTCTCCCGTGGCGCAGTCCTTGTCTTCGAGGCACTGCACACAGAGGTTCTGGTTGGAGTCACAGCGCCTGGGGCCTGCGCAGTCTGCGTCGGTCTGGCAGTTGTGGTTCTCACACTCCTGATATTTGCTGTGACAGTATCCCTTGGGCATGCAGTCTTCGAAGCGGCATCCCTCAACCTCATCCACGCACTGACCAAACTGACACACGCGCTTGCCGTTGCAGTCCTCATCGGTCAAGCAAATGGACGGTTCCACGCAGAGCCCGGTGTTGGTATCACAGTCTTGAAGACTGCCTGAACAGTCGCTCTCCTGGCGGCACTGCCCGGGGGCCAGATCACCGCGCAGCGATTGGCTGCGTGTTCGTGCAGGCAAACGCTCCAGCGTGCTGCGGACCGAGGGGCGCAGCACTTTGACACGCGGCGTTTCGCGCGACGGCTCGATGCCTTCGATGCTCTCGAGGCACTCTTTGACGCACACCCCGTCGCAGCAGGTCAATGACCCGTCTGGAGAGCACTCATCGTTGAGCTTGCATTTGTCGCCCACGGCGGCGGTGGGGACCTGGACTTGCTCTGGCTTTTTGTTGGATCCCAGCAGGAACCACAATGCTGCCAGCAGCGCCACGGCCCCAACGGCCAGCGCCACCATCAGATTTCGATTCATCTTGGCGTACACCCCATATCTGTCGCTGCAACGCGCGGGTATTAGCATAGAGCATTGGGCCCAATAACGCGATTGTTAATAGACTCAAAGCAGAAGAAAAGAGGAGGTGTTTGGGAGGGGAGCAGAAAAAGGTGGGGGCAATGGCCCCCGGGCCCCTTGAGGACGGGGCCCAGGACGGCGCCTTGGTCAGGCGCCGGGTCGCTGCTCAGTTGCCGTTGTTGAGGTCAACCTGGCAGTAACGCGTGACGTTCAGGAAGCTGATCTTCGGCACGGCGCCGTTCTCGAAGGACTCGAGCTTGAAGCGCACTTTGATGAAGGGCTTGTTCTCGATGCCAGAGATGTCGATGTTCTGGCCCTGGAAGGGACCAGACTCTTCGGCACCCTGGAGGCCCTGCTCAGTATCAGCCACGGCCACGTAGACCTGCACGCGGGTGTTTTCGGGCTGGGTGCCCTGCCACACGACGCGGTGCCACTGGTCAACCTGAGAGTTGGGGCAACCTTCGAAGATCTCGGAGTAGTTGCCCAGCGGCGCCGTGAACTGGTCACGCAGGTTGCCGGTGTAGTCGGAGTAGACGTAGGGGTTGGTGCCGATCGGGTGGTAGTTGATCGTCTGCACGTTGGGGTCGGAGCTGAAGACCGCAGCGCTGGCCTCGTAGTAGCACGCCGTCCACAGGTTGTTGCCAGCACCGACGCCGACACCCAGGACACCGTAGCAGTTGGCCAGGTAGACGTCTTTGTGCAAGCGGAAGTCGCTGGTGTCGAACTGACCGTTGTTGTTCTCGTCGTTGACGGTCACACCGGTGACGTTGCGCACGCTGCCTTCCCAGTGGGTGTTCCAGATGACGCCGTCGCCATCGACGGTGACACCACGGCTGTCCTGACGCCAGCCGCTGCTGGGGCCAAGCACCCAACGGTTGGTGGCGGGCTCGTAGAACGAGGAGTGGTAGGGGCTCCAGGCAGAACCAACCCAGATGCGGCCTTCACCGTCAAGCGCGATGCCGTAGCTCTGGCCGTTGACAGGACGCGGACGCAGCGGGCCCAGAACGCCGTTGGCGCTGTTGACGCTCTGCAGGTCGGTGTCGCGGTCAACACTCCAGATCATGCCGTTGGCGTCGATGACCGAGCCGTAGGTCTGGGTGTGCAGGCGCACGCTCTGGAGGGTGGCGCCGGTGTCGGGGTTGATCTTGTACATGTAGGGCGTGCTGCCCCAGTTGCCGACCCACACGAAGCCGTTGGCGTCGATGGACAGCGAGCGGGGGTAGTTGCCCAGCGAACCGTTGGAGGTGGTCCACAGGTAGCACTCATCGCTGGTGCCCAGGTACTCGTTGTTGTCGATCTTGCCGTTGCCGTTGGAGTCTTTGGCGGTGTCGATCCGACCGTTGTTGTTGCGGTCGACACACTCGCAAGCTTCGATGCTGCGGTCACAGGCGGGGGTCCAGTTGGCGATCTTGGTCAAGTTGCCGCTGGAGCGGTTGGCGACGAAGACGTTGCGCTTCTCGTCGATGGTCGTACGAGAGGGGTTGTCGCCGGTGGGGTAACGACCAACCTGGTCACCGGTCAGGGTGTCCACCTTGAAGACCTGGTCCTGGGTGGTGCCGTAGGAAGACACGAACCAGGCGAACGAGATGTTGATGTCGTCGGTGGTCAACTGGACCTGACCGTCGTCATCTGTATCGGTGTTGTTCGAGTTGGTCTGGTTGGGGTTGAAGGGGATGGCGTTGTCACCAATACCAAAGCGGGTCTCGGTGCAGCGCGGGTCACAGTCGCCACAAGCGTTGGTGACGCCTTCGTCGGTCAGCCCGTCACAGTCGTTGTCCACACCATCGCAGACTTCGAC